>JBKHWY010000249.1:0-6840 GCA_046566285.1 Gammaproteobacteria bacterium
TTGCATCGGCAGCGCCGAGCATCCAGGAGTTCCTGCGATCTAACTTGAATAGCCTGTCCGTTGTGCTCGAAGCCGATGGCTCGCCATCGTTGCTGTATCAGTACACGGTGAATGGCCGCGATGTGAATTATTATCGCGGCCGCCTGCCCGTATCCAGCGTTCCGGAGCGCCTGCGCTCCGTGTGGGAGCGTGTGCCTGTCGCGTTGCGCGCGTTCTACCTGAACTTGCACGACGGCTGGACGTTTTTGCCGGCTGACTCCATGGGACCGTTGCCGCTGGCTGACTGGGCGTTCCTGTCCGACGACAAATTCGACATCGACGTCGCCACTTCCAGGGCCATGCCGGCCGACCCATGCACGGTCCTGACAGTTTTTCATAACGGCGCGGGTGACTACCTCTGCCTGAACTTTTCAGATGACAGCCAACCCGAGGCCACTGGCCTGATCTGGTGGCATGAGGACCCGTCAAACCCCGAGCACGTAGATTTCTGGGGCGTCCTTGACGTCTGGATTGGCATCTTTCTCGAGGACGCAGATCGAAGCCGTAGCGCGCCAGCCGAACGCGCTCGCTGACCGATGCGGTCGTGCACGGACCCCCCGCGCAACGGTCGAAGTTGCCGAGTTACCACCTGTGACAAAGTGCGCATTTTCGCGCCCCACCGCGCTGCTATGCTTCTGTCAACAAAAAAAGGAGGAGCATGGACACCCTGAGCGGAATTGTCAGCAACATCAGCACCAGCCTGACCGTCACTGGCGGCGGCGACCAGCAACTCTCGACCACGCACATCGCGCTGTTCTTCCTGAACGGGCGCCAGGTCAAGGCGCGCTCGGCCGAGCCGCTGATGATCGGCGAGGGCGATCATATCCGGGTGGTGGGCGTCACGCGCCGCGGCGTCTTCCACGCGCTGGCTTACCATAACCTCACGCGCGGCGTCACCGATAACGAAGGCTGGGTCATGCGCATGGTGGCCGGCTCCATGGCGCTGGCCATGGCCGTGATGGTGGCGTACATGTTCGGATTCGGCCCGTTCGCGCAGATTGAAACGGAATTTGGCGGGGACGCCGTGTGGAAGGCCGTGCCGCTGCTGCTGGCGGCCGTCTTTGCGGCGGTAGGCGTCTACACGCTCATCAACGGCGCGACCATTCGCCAGGCCGCGCGGGTGCTGGCTCAGGCCTGAGTCTTCGCCTCAGGCTTGAATCAAGCCGAGCCGGCGCTGCCCAGCAGCGTACGCAAATTGCATTCTTCCTGCCAGGCGCGTCGCTCCTCGCTGGCGTTCGCGCCACTGGCCAGTTCCGCGTCCGAGAGCGCTGCCTGCGCCGTTACCAGCCGGTCCGCCAGCGCCACGTCGGGCAGCACGGTGCCGAAAAACGCCACCACGTCGTGGCGCTGGATCAGCAGGGTAGGGAAGTTGTCGATGTCGAGGTCGCCCACCACGTCGGCCTGGTCTTCGATGTCGATCCAGATGAAGTGCTTGTCGGGGTGGCGCGCGGCCAACTCGTCGAAGGTGGCGCGGTAGGACGAACAGGTGCCGCACCAGGCGGCGCACAGGCAGGCGACGATCCAGCGGTCGCCGGATATCGCTTCAGCGATGCTGGCGCGATTGGCGGAGTCGAGAATGTGGCTATGCATGAGCGCATTCTACCGCGCCTGCCGGCAGGGTGCTTGGCCGCCCTCCGCTCGGATTAAAATACGCGCCGGGTTAAAATACCGCTTATGTCGATCATCCTTGCAATTGAAACCTCGTCCGAGCTGGCGTCCTGCGCGCTGGTGCGTGGCGATGCGCTCGTCGTGCGCGAGTCCAACGGCGTGCGCACCCATTCCCAGGCCATCCTGCCGATGGTGCAGGAGCTGCTGGCCGAGGCCGGCGTGACCCTGGCCCAGGTCGATGCCATCGCCTTCGGCGCCGGCCCCGGTTCCTTCACCGGTGTGCGCACCGCCTGCGGCATTGCCCAGGGCCTGGCCTTCGGCGCCGGCCTGCCGGTGGTGCCGCTCGTGACGCTCGCCGCCATGGCCCAGGCCTGCCACGCCGCCAGCGGCGCCACCGACGTGCTGGCGGTGCTCGATGCGCGCATGGGCGAAGTCTATTGGGCCCAATATCGCCTGGAAGAGGGGCGCTGGAGCACTGTCGCGGAGCCGGCCTTGTGCGCGCCTGGCGCCGTCGCTGCGGTGATCGTGCCGGGCCTGCGTGCCTGCGGAAACGGCCTGTCCGCCTATCTGGACGCGTTCGCGCAGCAGCCCTTCATGGCCGATGCGCGGCCGGACATCATGCCGCATGCGCGCGAACTGGCGCTGCTGGCGCGTGCCGCCTTCGCGGCCGGCACGGCGGTGGCGGCCGATCAGGCCCAGCCGCTTTACCTGCGTAACAAGATCGCCTACACCAGCGCCGAGCGCCAGGTGATCAACGCCGCCAAGGCCGCCGCATGAGCGCGCAGTTGCCGCAGCTGCCGCAGTTGCACCAGCACCGCCACGACGCGCTCAGTTACCGGCCCATGGTAATGGCCGATGTCGACGACGTGCACGCCATCGAAACCGCGGTCTATCCGCACCCCTGGTCGCGCAAGAACTTCGTGGACTCGCTCGCCGCCGGCTACCACGGCTGGGTGCTGCGCGACGACCAGGATGCGCTGGTCGGCTACTTCCTCGTCATGACGGCGGTCGATGAAGCGCACCTGCTGAACGTAGCGGTAGCGGCGCCCCGTCAGGGCCAGGGGCTGGGGCGCTACCTGCTCGACAAGGTGATCTGCTGCGCGCGCGGGCTGTCGATGGATTCGGTGCTGCTGGAAGTGCGTCCATCGAACGCGCGTGCGCTGCGGATCTATGAGCGCTATGGCTTCACGCAGATCGGCCGGCGCCGGGGCTACTACCCGGCCCATGAAGGGCAGCGCGAGGATGCCATCGTCATGAGGTATCGCCTGTGAGCGCCATCGATCCGCGCAGCGCGGCGTTCTTGCAGGAGATGGGCATTGGTCCCTTGTGGCTGCTGCGCGATGCGCCGGCGCCCGCCGAAGCGACCGTGGTGGCTGCGCCTGTCGCCGACGCAGTTGCTCCCGCTCCCGCTCCCGCTCCCGCTCCCGCTCCCGCGCCGCTGTCCGCTCCGGCGCTCGCGCCCGAACCCGTGCCCGAGGCGGACCCCGTCGCCAGCATGAACTGGGACGAGCTGCAGGCCGCCATTGCCGCCTGCACGCGCTGCGTCATCTGCAAGGACAGGAAGCCGGTGTACGGCAGCGGAGCGCGGCGCGCCACCTGGCTGGTGACGGCCGGCGCGGCGTCCGCCGCCGACGAGAAGGAGGGCGTCCCGCTGGCGAGCGACGCCGGCCGGCTGCTGAACAACATGCTGGCGGCCGTGGGCCTGTCGCGCGAGACGGATGCCTACGTCACTAACCTGATCAAGTGCCGCCCCACCACGGCGGCCGGGGCCGACCGCGCGCCCACGGCCGAGGAGGCGCAAGCCTGCCGGCCGTACCTGGAGCGCGAGCTGGCCCTGACGGGCGCGGGCACCGTGCTCACGCTCGGGCAGATCGCCGCCAACGCCCTGCAGGGTAAGCCGCTGCAGGCGCCGCTGGCGCAGTCGCGCGGGCAAGTGCATACCCTGGGTGGCGCGCGCCTGGTCGCCACGCTGCATCCGGGTGAACTGTTGCGCCGGGGCGCCGACAAGGCGCTGGCATGGGCCGACCTGTGCCTGGCCAGGTCGGCAGGCAAGTCCGCTGATGGACATCCCGGCTGACACCTACCAACAGCGCTTCCACGCTCGCTGGGGTCACCTGACGCAGCCGCACGTGCGTGCGCTTGCGTGGCTGCTCGATGCGCCCGACCTGCTCGATCCGGACGACCCGCATTGGGAAGGCAGGATCGCCAGCGTGGGCGCCATGTCGCCGGACGTCGTGGCCTGGCTCGACGCGCTCGATGCCGATCCGTCGGCGCTGCTCACGGCGCTGGGCGAACGCAGCTACACCCGTTTGGGCCTGTACGCGGAAAAGCTGATGGCGTTCTACTACCAGAGCCAGGGCATGCTGGTGGCGCACGGCGTGCAGGTGCGCGCCGCGCGCGACAACACGGTGGGTGAGTTCGACTTCCTGCTCGACGCCGGCCCGGAGGGCGTGGAGCACATCGAGTTCGCCACCAAACTGTATCTGCTGGAAGGGGAGGCGGCGGCGCGCTTCGATACGTTCGTGGGCCCCAACCTGGCCGACAGCCTGGGCCTAAAAATGCGCAAGATCTTCCAGCGCCAGCTGACACTCGGCCAGCATCCGGCCGCGCAGCCCTTGCTGCCGCGTCCTGTGGTGCGGGCGCGTGCGCTGGTCAAGGGCTGGCTGTTCTATCCGCTGGGGACCGAACAGGTCATCGGCGGCATCTCGCCCCGCCATTGCCGTGGCTTCTGGTGCGCGTTGAGCGAACTGGATCGCTTGGCGGGCACGCGCTTCGTGGTGCTGCCGCGCCTGGAGTGGCTGGCGCCGTACCGCAGTGGCGATCGAGACGCGGCCATCGATGGCGCCGAACTGGCTGTTCGCCTGGCCGCGCAGTTCGACCAGGCCTTGATGCCGGTGCTGGTGGCGGCCGTGCGCGAACAGGACGGCGTGCTGGCGGAATGCTGGCGCGGCTTCGTGGTGCCGGACGACTGGCGCGCGCGCGCCGCCGTGCGGCGCAAGATCTTCAGCGCACCCGACGCCGACGCACCGTCTTAGTGCTTGTGCTCGCCGATCAGCGCGAGCGAATCGTGTTCGCGCTGGTTGGCCGCATGCTTGCGCATGATGAGGTACATGATGCCCGCCACCGAACCGCCGAACAGCACGATGATGACGTTCAGGTCCAGGTTCAGCGAGATCATCATGGCGTACACGGCCAGCATGGTCAGGATCGACAGGTTTTCGTTGAAGTTCTGGACCGCGATCGAGTGCCCGGCGCTCATCAGGACGTGCCCGCGGTGCTGCAGCAGGGCGTTCATCGGCACCACGAAAAAGCCCGACAGGATGCCGATCAGGATCAACAGCGGATAGGCCAGCAGCACCGAGTGCACCAGCGTCATGCCCATCACGATGACGCCCATCGCGATCCCAAGCGGGATCACGGTCAGGGATTTTTTCAGCGGGACGATGCGGGCCGACGCGGCCGCGCCCAGCGCCACGCCGACCGCCACCACGCCCACCAGGCTGGTGGCTTTACCGAACGGCATGTGCAGCGACTTCTCGGCCCACTTCAACACGATCAGCTGCAAGGTGGCGCCGGCGCCCCAGAACAGGGTCGTCACGGCCAGCGAGATCTGCCCCAGCTTGTCCTTCCACAGCGTGGCCGAGCAGTTGGCAAAATCGGCGATCAGCTTGGCCGGATTGCGTTCCTGGTGTTCGTAGCGCGCGCCGGTGTCGGGAATGCGCAGGTTGAAGAGCGTGGCCAGCAGGTACACGCCCACCACCACGCACAGCGCCGCTTCGGTGATGGTGTCGATGCCGGTGTCGATCAGCGGCACGTCGAAGGACAGCAGGAAGCTGGATACGCGCGCGCTTACCAGCGCGCCGCCCATGACGGTGCCGAGGATGATGGACATCACCGTCAAACCTTCGATCCAGCCGTTGGCCGCCACCAGCTTTTCGGGCGGCAGCAGTTCGGTGAGGATGCCGTACTTGGCGGGCGAATACACGGCCGCGCCGAAGCCCACCACGGCATACGCCAGCAGCGGGTGGATGGAAAAGAAGATCAGGGCACAGCCGCCAACCTTGATCAGATTGGCGATGAACATGACTTTGCCTTTTGGCAGCGAATCGGCGAATGCGCCCACGAAAGCGGCCAGGAGGACGTAGAACAGTACGAAGGAAAGCTTGAGGAGCGGGGTCAGATAGGCCTGGGCCTTCATTGCCGTCAGCAGATCGATCGCCACGAACAGCAAGGCGTTGTCCGCCAGCGACGAAAAAAACTGCGCCGCCATGATGGTATAAAAACCACGATTCATTCGAGAAGACCTAGAACTTGTGTGGGTTGCTTTATACCATGAATACACGCGATCCCAAAGAATTCACGGCTGGCGAACGGGCTGCGTCCGGTAAAATAGCGCCTTTATTTTTACCGTGTTTTCCCATATGCCAAGGCCCCTGACTGCGACCATCCACCTCGACGCGATGCGCCATAATCTGGCGCGTGCGCGCGCCTGCGCGCCCGGGGCAAACGTGTGGGCGGTGGTGAAGGCGCGCGGCTACGGCCATGGCCTGGAGCGCGCCAGCCGCGCCTTTGCCGATGCCGATGGCCTGGCGCTGATCGAGATCGACAGCGCGGCCGAACTGCGCGCGCGCGGCTGGACCAAGCCGGTGCTGCTGCTGGAGGGGATTTTCGATGCGGCCGATTGTGCGCGCCTGTGCGAACTGCACTTGGCAAGCGCGGTCCATACGGTCGAACAGATCGAACTGCTGGAACGCGCCGATCTGAGCGCCCCCATCGATGTGCACCTGAAAATGAACACCGGGATGAACCGGCTGGGCTTCAAGCCCGCGGACTTCGCCGCCGCCTATGCGCGCCTGCGCGCGCTGCCCATGGTGCGCACGATTACCTTGATGACCCACTTCGCCAATTCGGATGAGGTCGACCATGCGCGCCTCACCATGCGCGAGCAGGTGTCCCGTTTTCGCCAGGGCGCGGCCGGCATCCAGGCGCCGCTTAGCTTGTGCAACTCGGGTGCGGTGCTGCACCGCGAGGCCCTCGGGCCGCTCCTGGCCAGCGACTGGATCCGCCCCGGCATCATGCTGTACGGCGCCTCTCCGGGCGGCGCCAGCGCCGAACAATTCGGCCTGCTGCCGGCCATGACGCTGGCCAGCGAAATCATCGGCATCCAGCAGCTGGCGCCAGGCGACGCGGTGG
>JBKHWY010000250.1:0-6512 GCA_046566285.1 Gammaproteobacteria bacterium
CATATCCATTTCGTTATCCATTTTTCAACAACCCTGCGACCCCGCTTTCCTGCCCATGCCGAACTGGCTCCTGCCTGAAAATATCGCCGACGTGTTGCCGTCCGAAGCGCGCAAGATCGAGGAGCTGCGCCGCCAGATGCTCGATAACTTCCGCCTGTACGGATACGAGCTGGTGATGCCGCCGCTGCTGGAATACGTCGACTCGCTGCTCACCGGCGCGGGCGCGGACACCGACCTGCGCACCTTCAAGCTGGTCGACCAGATCTCCGGGCGCATGCTCGGCCTGCGCGCCGACATGACCACCCAGGTGGCGCGCATCGACGCGCACCTGCTCAACCGCGATTCGGTCACCCGCCTGTGCTACGCCGGCAGCGTGCTGCACACCCGCCCGAGCGGCCTGCACGCTACCCGCGAACCGTTGCAGATCGGCGCCGAGATCTACGGCCACGCCGGCCTGGAAGCCGATGCCGAGATCCAGGAACTGGCGCTGTCCTCGCTGGCCCTGGCCGGCTTCGGCGCCGACCATGTGCGCCTGGACCTGTGCCACGTGGGCGTGCTGTGCGCCATCCTGGACGAAGACCCCCTCGCCAAGCGCGACCACGCCGCCTTGATCGCGCTGCTGCGCGCCAAGGACGTGCCAGGCCTGGAAGCCATCAGCGCCGGTTATGCCGAGGCAACCCGCAACGCGCTGCTCGCGCTGCCCAACCTGTACGGCGACATCGACGTGCTGGCGCGTGCACGCGACGTGCTGCCGGCCTACCCGGGCATCACCCGCGCGCTGGGCGAACTGGCCGCGCTGGCCGCCTCCAGCCTGGGGCGCGCCGACATCGCCGTCGATCTGGCCGACCTGCGCGGCTACCAGTACGAAAGCGGCGCCATCTTCGCGCTGTACGTGCCCGGCCTGCCGAACGCGGTGGCGCGCGGCGGGCGCTACGACCAGGTGGGTGAAGCGTTCGGACGGGCCCGGCCCGCCACCGGCTTCTCGCTCGACTTGCGCGAGCTGGCGCGCCTGCTGCCCACGGCCGAGCGCAAACATTCGATTCGCGCGCCCTGGGGCCATGCCCCCGAGCTTCGCGAAAAAATCGCTCAACTGCGTCAGGCAGGGGAGGTGGTGATCCAGTCTCTGCCGGGTCACGACAATGAGCAGGACGAGTTCGAGTGCGACCGCGTGCTCGTCCTCGAAGACAGTAACTGGATTCTCAAAACCTTAGGTTAAGTGTGATGTCAAAGAAAAACGTGGCAAAGAACGTGGTTGTCATCGGTACCCAGTGGGGCGATGAAGGCAAAGGCAAGATCGTCGATTGGCTGACCGATCACGCCGCTGGCGTGGTGCGCTTCCAGGGCGGCCACAATGCCGGCCATACGCTGGTCATCAAGGGCCAGAAGACTGCGCTGCAGCTGATCCCCTCGGGGATCATGCGCGAGGGCGTGGCCTGCTACATCGGCAACGGCGTGGTCGTGTCGGTACCCGACGTGATGCGCGAAATCGACAAGCTGCAAAACGCCGGCGTCGAAGTGGTCTCGCGCCTGAAGATCTCGGAAGCCTCGCCCGCGATCCTGCCGTACCACGTGGCCATCGACGTGGCCCGTGAAGCGGCCCGTGGCGCCGCCAAGATCGGCACCACCGGCAAGGGCATCGGCCCGACCTACGAAGACAAGGTCGCGCGCCGCGCCATCCGCATCGCCGATATGCTCAATGAAACGCGCTTCGCCGAAAAGCTGCGCGAGAACCTCGACTATCACAACTTCGTCCTGACCAACTACCTGAAAGCCGATGCCGTCGACTTCCAGAAGACCTACGATGATGCGCTGTCGCTGGTGCCGCGCCTGAAACCCATGGTCGCCGACGTCTCGTCCGCGCTGTACGCCGCCCACAAGGCCGGCGGCAACCTGCTGTTCGAAGGCGCGCAGGGTTCGCTGCTCGACGTCGACCACGGCACCTACCCGTTCGTCACCTCGTCGAACTGCGTGGCCGGTAACGCCGCCGCCGGTTCCGGCGTGGGTCCGAACATGCTGCACTACATCCTCGGCATCACCAAGGCCTACACCACCCGCGTCGGTTCGGGCCCGTTCCCGTCCGAGCTGCCCACCGACGCCGGCGTCGGCCACCACCTGTCGTCGGTCGGCCACGAGTTCGGCACCGTCACCGGCCGTGCGCGCCGCTGCGGCTGGTTCGACGCCGCGCTGCTGCGCCGCTCGGTGCAGATCAACGGCGTCTCGGGCATGTGCCTGACCAAGCTGGACGTGCTGGACGGCCTGGAATCGCTCAAGCTGTGCACCGGCTACAAGCTCGATGGCCGTGCTGTGGACATCTTCCCGGTGGGCGCCGAAGACGCGGCGCGTTGCGAGCCCGTGTACGAAGAGATGCCGGGCTGGAAGGAGAGCACCCTCGGCGCCAAGTCGCTGGCCGACCTGCCGGCCACCGCGCGCGCCTACATCAAGCGCATCGAGGAACTGGTGGGTATTCCGGTGGACATGGTATCGACCGGTCCGGACCGCGAAGAGACCATCGTCCTGCGCCACCCGTTCGAGTAAGCTGCGCGTACCACTGGTACTGGCAGCAGTCACAAGGAGCATCGTATGAGCATGCCACCGTCGACCGACAAGGATCTGTGGGTCAACTGGGACGAGTACCACCGCTTGATCGAGCGGCTGGCGCTCAAGGTGTATGAATCGGGCTGGAAGTTCGACCAGGTGCTGTGCCTGGCGCGTGGCGGCGTGCGTCCCGGCGACGTGTTCTCGCGCATTTTCGACGTGCCGCTGGCGATCCTGTCGACCAGCTCCTACCGCGAAGAAGCCGGCACCGTGCGGGGCGACCTGGACATCGCCAAGTACATGACCATGACCAAGGGCCCGCTGGCAGGGAAGATCCTGCTGGTGGACGACCTGGCCGATTCGGGCGTTACGCTGGCCAAGGTGAACAAGCACCTGACCGACAACTTCCCCGAAGTGACCGAGGTGAAGTCGGCGGTGATCTGGCTGAAGGGCTGCTCGTCGATCCGCCCGGACTATTTCCTGGAAGAGCTGCCGCACAATCCGTGGATCCACCAGCCGTTCGAAGATTACGACGGCCTGCGCCCGCATCAGCTGGCGGCGTGGTTGAAGAAATTCGACAGCAAATAAGCTAAACGGTATAAACCAAAACGGCGGAGCGATCGCAAGATGCTCCGCCGTTTTCATTTTCGACCGTGCGCCTCAAATCCGTCGCCCTGGCGAAGGAGGGTACTGGGGAATCGGCGACGATGCGGCGGCTCCATACACTTGCGCACTTAGCGCCGTCCTCCTGGCGCAGGCCAGGACCCATAGCACGCCTGCGCAGAGTGGACTGATGCCATTGAGGGAACGCGCCATGGGTCCCCGCCTCCGCGGGGACGACGGTTTTTAGGTTGTTGGTGCTAGTGACCAATACGTCCTCGGACTCCACCTTGAATCTAAGGCTATTGCAGAACTGCACCGACCCTGCTCACGTCCACCTCGTTAACTAGACAAATTATCCAACCGGCACGATCGCCTCAGCTGGGTCGCTTTTCGTCAGGCCGCAAAGTCAGCACTCGCACACCATCGCGCGTGACGGCCACGGTGTGCTCGAACTGCGCGGACAATTGCCCGTCCACGGTCGTCACGGTCCAGCCATCGTCCTGGGTTTCCACGTCGTGGCGGCCATGGTTGAGCATGGGTTCGATGGTGAACACCATGCCTTCCTTGAGCACCAGTCCCGTCTGCGGCTTGCCCCAATGCAGCACCTGGGGCGGCTCGTGCATTTCCTGCCCGATGCCGTGGCCGCAGTATTCGCGCACCACCGAATAGCCATGCCGCTTGGCGTGGCGCTCGATCGCATGGCCCACGTCGCCCAGGCGCGCGCCCGGCCGCACGGCGCGGATGCCTTTCCACATGGCTTCGTAGGTCACCTGCACCAGCCGCTTGGCTTGCGCCGACACCTCGCCCACCAGATAGGTCTTGCTGGAGTCGGCGATGTAGCCGTTCTTCTCCAGCGTGATGTCGAAGTTGACGATGTCGCCATCCCGCAGGATGTCGGTGTCCGATGGCACGCCGTGGCACACCACGTGGTTGGGCGAGGCATTCAGGGCATAGGCATAGCCGTACTGGCCCTTGCTGGCCGGGCGCGCGCCCAGCGTGTCGGTGATGTGGCGGTCCACCAGATCGTTGACCTGCATGGTGGACATGCCGATCAGGTTCAGCTGGTCGAGCATGCCGAACACGCCCGCCAGCAGCCGGCCCGATTCCGCCATCAAGGCCACTTCTTCCGGCCGCTTGGTCATCTACGCGGCCCTCATGGGCTGGGGCGTCACTCCCGCCGCCCGCATCTCGCGGGCGACGATCTCGTTGAAGCTCGCGGTGGGATTCATCTCGCACAGCATGCCGATGCGAATCCAGAACGCCGCCTGGGCGTTGATGGAGCGGCACGACACCACGCTGGCCTTGCGCAGCTGGTCGTGCATTTCTTCGTCGATGTTCACAATGCCCACACTATGCTCCATATACGTTTCGTATATGGATTATATAGTGTTGTCGACAATAAAGGGAGAGGCAATAAAAAACCGCCGCCCCGCGCAGGCGGGAACGGCGGTTCATGAGGTAACGCGTGGGTTTTACGCGGCCGCTTCCCCGCCCAGCGCTTCCACGATATCGGCCAGCATCTTGGACAGCTCGCCCGTCATCAGCATCATGTCGTTGTCGAAACGCTCTTCGTCGTTGCGCACGCTCGAGTCGCTCTCCTTGATCACGTCCAGGGGCTTGATGCTCTTGACCGCCAGCTGCTCGGTCAGCACGAAACTGATCTTGTCATTCCACGTCATGGCCAGGCGGGTGCACTGCTTGCCGTTGGCGATGTGGCGCCGGATGTCGTCGGGCTCGAGCGTGTGCTTGACGTAACGCACCGCGGCCTTGCTCTCGCCGGTGGCGCGCAGTTCGGTGTCCTGGTCCACCGTAAAGCCGGCCGGCGCTTCGTCATGCTCCAGCCAGGCCGTCATCACGGCCACCTGCGAGCGCTGCACACGCAGGCTTTCCAGCGGCATGCGGTCCACGGCTTTCAGCAGCAGCTTGATCACGTCGTCGGCCTTGTTCGGGCTGGCCGCATCGACCACCAGCCAGCCATTGACCGGATCGATCCAGGTGAACACATTGCTGCGGATCGAGAACGCGCGCGGCAGCAGTTCGTCGGCCACGCGCTCCTTCAGTTCCTTCATCGCCTTCTTGCCCGGCGCGAAGCCCTGCTGCTCTTCCAGTTCCAGCGCGCGCGCCTTGGCCACCTGGTTGATGACCGAGGTCGGCAGCAGCTTCTTCTCCGTGCCCAGCAGGATCAGCATCTGCTTGTTCACGGTATGCACCAGCGAACCGTTGCCGCGCGGCGAATCGAATCCCTGGCGCAGCAATTCGTTGCTGTTGGCAGGCACGAAACTCAGCGGCGCCAGCGCTTTTTCCAGTTGTTCAGGGGTGAAATTCCATGGTGCGGGCAGACGGTAAATCTGGAGATTCTTGAACCACATGTGCTTTGCCTTGTATCAATCAGGAGTGCGGGGGAACGGTATTCTACACGTTGCCGCTGCTCAGTTTGTGTCGTAATTCGGGTCGAATTGGGTGTCGTCGAAGAGGCTCAGTTGCTCGACCATTTCGGTGTCGGACAGGCGCACGCCCACGCCCAGGAGGCGCACGGGCATGGCACGGCGCTGCCATCCGGTTTCCATCAATTGGCGGTACAGGGCCGGCTGTGGCGAGCTGGCCACACACTCGACCGTGGTCTGCTGGAAGTCGGCGAACTTGATCTTCACGAACAGCTTGTTGATCATCTTTTCCGCGCCGCAGCGCTTGATGCGGCCGGCCAGGTGCTCCAGCAGTTCGGGCAGCAGGGCCAGGCAGGAAGGCAGGTCGGGCACGTCCGGCGTGTAGGTTTCTTCGGTGCTGACCGACTTGCGCTCGCGCGAGGTGGACACTTGCCGGTCATCGATGCCCCGGCACAGGTCATGGAGGCGCGCGCCGAAGCTGCCGAAGTGCTGCTCCAGCCTGGCCATCGGCCAGCTGCGCAAATCGCCGCAGGTCTCGGCGCCCAGCTTGTTCAGTTTCGCCGCCGTGACCTTACCGACGCCGTACAGCTTTTTCACGGGAAGCGCGGCGACAAACGCATCGACCTCATGCGGGCGCACCAGCCACAGCCCGTCCGGCTTGTTCCAGTCGCTGGCGATCTTGGCCACGAACTTGTTGGGCGCCACCCCGGCCGAGGCGGTAATGCCCACCGTCTCGAAGATCCGCCGGCGGATCTCTTGCGCGATCAGGGTCGCGCTGCCCTTGCAGTGAGTGGAGGCGGAGACATCCAGGTAGGCTTCGTCCAGCGACAGCGGCTCGACCAGATCGGTGTAGTCCTGATAAATGGCCAGGATCTGGCGCGAGGCCGCACGGTATTTTTCCATCGCGGGCGGGATGACCACCAGGTCCGGGCACAGTTTCAAGGCCTGGGCCGTGGCCATGGCCGAGTGGATGCCGTAGCGGCGCGCCTC
>JBKHWY010000250.1:6522-6836 GCA_046566285.1 Gammaproteobacteria bacterium
CCACCATCTCCGGCCGGCTCTTGTCGTAGAGATGCTCCTGCCAGTTGTAGGGATTGACCGCCGGCGCGGTGGAGAAGTCGCGCCGCTCTTCCGGCAGCGCCGGGTTGTCGCGCATCTCGACGGACGCGTAGAAGCAGTCGCAGTCGCAATGGATGATCTTTCGGGCTGGGGCGTTCACGCGGGAGAGGACACGCCCGGCGACGGGCGGATATCAACACTGTAATTTCATACAGTATCGCCCGCCACGCGCATTATTGCAACTGCGCACCATTCACCGTGCCCGGCCTCAGAGCTTCATGCGCACGAACAGGGTG
>JBKHWY010000251.1:0-6804 GCA_046566285.1 Gammaproteobacteria bacterium
TCGGGACGGTCTTTTTGGGAAGCGGCCTGCGCATTCGCGCAGCCGATCATCGGCACGGCCAGAACGCCCAGTGCGGAGAGACCTAGTGTGCGGTTAAGAAAATGTCTGCGTGTCGCCATGAGTGAAAAACGCTGCACTGCAGCGTCGGTGCTATTCGAAGGCGCCACTATAGCGTAAGCACGCCGCGCCCATGTCACCCGAGCGCCACATTCATCGCCACATTCATCGTCACATTCTCCGCCCCATTTACCCCATGCTGCACTTGCAGAAGCGCTGGCGCCCGGCGCCGTCCGGCGATGGCTCGCCGTCGAGTTTTTTCCAGAGAAATTCGCAGTCCAGGCCGAAGCAGGATTTTTCCTTGCCGCTGGAGGCGTAGCCGTGATGGGTGAAAAAGGCGCTGGCCGTTGCGGTGCTGTGCAGCCGCACCACGCTGATGCCCCAGGCCTGGGCCTGGCATTCGATGCGCTGCAGCAGCGCCTTGCCGATGCCCTGCCCTTGCGCTTCCGGCAGCACATAGCATAGCGACAATTTGCCGGCCTGCGTGAGCAGTGCGACGCCACAGGGCTGGCCGTCGAGCTCGGCAATCAAGGCATGATTCGAGGCAGAGGTGAACCATCCGGCCACATGCTCGGGCTTCTTGTTGCCCAGCCACGCCTTGAGAATCTGCGGGTCGTTCTGATGATCCTGCTGGCAGCACTCGGTGATCGAGCGGCACAGGATCTGGCACACGCTCCCGGCATCGTGGGGACCTGCCAAGCGAATCAAAATACCCATTATGCGGCTCACAAATAACGTAACTGCAAGAAAATCATATTGCCTTTCATCGAGGCAGCGCGACTATACAACAAAGCCAATTTTCTTGCTGTCGAGGCTGTGACGCGCTGCCGCAAAACGTGGCCGGGCAACCTCGCCACGCTTCGCGTAATATCAGCCGGTCATCAACCGGTCATCAACCCATCATCAACCCGGATGCGTGGTCTTGACAAGCCATCCGAACAAACCAGGAGCCCCATCATGCCCAATCGCCGTCGTACCTTGCTTGCCCTTCCCGTTCTTGCCATCTCGACGGCGATGCTGGCGCCCCTCACCGCCGCGGCGGCCAATGTCGAGCTGCTGAATGTCTCCTACGACGTCGCGCGCGAACTGTACAAGGACATCAACCCCGCCTTCATCGCCGACTGGAAAAAGCGGACGGGCGAGACGGTGACCATCAAGCAGTCGCACGGCGGCTCCAGCAAGCAGGCGCGCGCCGTCGCCGACGGCCTGGAAGCGTCGATGGTCACCATGAACCAGGCCAACGATATCGACATGCTGGCCGAACGGGGGCTGGTGGCGGCGGACTGGGCCAAGAAGCTGCCCAACAATGCGTCGCCCTACTACTCGACCATGGTGTTCCTGGTTCGCAAGGGCAATCCCAAGCAGATCCGCAACTGGGACGACCTGGCCAAGCCGGGCGTGCAGGTCGTGATTCCCAATCCAAAAACCGCCGGCAACGGGCGCTACACCTACCTGGCGGCCTGGGGCTCGGTGCTCAAGAAAGGCGGCACCGAAGCGCAGGCACGCGAGCTGGTCGGCCGTATCTTCAAGAACGTGCCGGTGCTGGACGCCGGCGGCCGCGCCGCCACCACCACCTTCACCCAACGCCAGATCGGCGACGCGCTGGTGACGTTCGAAAACGAAGTGCAGATGGTGCGCGCCGAGTTCGGCGACAACTTCGACATCGTCTACCCCAGCACCTCGATCATGGCGGAAACCCCGGTGGCGGTGGTGGACAAGGTGGTCGACAAGCACGGCGTGCGCAAGCAGGCGACCGCCTACCTGAACTTCCTGTACTCGCCGCAAGGCCAGGACATTATTGCCAAGCATTACCTGCGCACGCGCTCGGAAGCGGTGATGAAGCGCCATGCGGCCAACTACAAGCCGATCGCCCTGTTCACGGTGGACGAGCTGTTCGGCGGCTGGAAGCAGGCGCAGAAGAAACACTTCGACGACGGCGGCGAGTTCGACAAGATCTACACGCCCAAGTAAGCCAGGGGCGGACAACCAACGCTTCCAGGCAAGCGGTGCTAGACAAAATGCTCTAGACAAGATGTTCTAGACAAGTTAGTCTAGGACATCTTGTCAGGAGAAGCCATGCCAACCCCGCGTTGTCGCCCCACCCCGAGCTCGATCGGACTCATCGGCCTTGCAGTGCTGTCCAGCGCCGCTGCACAGGATCAGGCGGCCCAGCCCGCCCCACCCCTGCCCCGGGTTGAAATCGCCGCCAGCCCGGGCGCCTACGATCCGCGCCGGGATGACACCGCCGCCAAGATCGTCATCGGCAGCGCGGAATTGGCCAAATACGGCGACACCAGCGTGGCCGAGGCCTTGAAGCGCGTGCCAGGCGTTACGGTAAGCAGTACCGGCCGCGGCGCGATCGTCAGCATGCGCGGCCTGGGCGCCGGCTACACGCAAATCCTGGTCAATGGCGACGAAGCGCCGCCGGGCTTTTCCATCGATGCGCTGGCGCCTGCACAAGTGGAACGCATCGAAGTCATCCGCTCGGCAACAGCCGAGTTCAGCACCCAATCGATCGCCGGCACCATCAACATCGTGCTCAAGCGCGCCGACCGCCGCCCCCAGCGCCAGGCACAGCTGGGCTATGGCGGCGATGCAAGCGAGCAGACCGGTCGCGGCACCTTCGTGGTGTCCGGCCGCGACGCCGGCTTTTCTTACGGGCTCAGCGGCTACTTGCGGTATTCCGATGTCGACCGCCATCCGCTCATCACCGAGAGCGACACCGCGCCCTCCGGCGCAACGCTGGCGGAGCACCATATCGTGTCCACCGAAACAGCCGAGTTTGCCATCGCGACCCTCATTCCGAAACTGACGTGGACGCTGGCGGGCGGCGACACCCTGTCGCTCGACAGCGTGGTGGGCGGCTCCGGCTACAACGCCACCTTGCAGAGGCCCGCATCCGGCGGTCCCTCCGCGAGCCTGCCCGCGCTGGACCAGCGCGTGCGTTCGCGCACCAGCAATGCGAGAGTGGACCTGGTCTACAACCGCAAGCTCGGCGACGGCGCCAAGCTGGAATTGAAAATCGGCGCGCAAGGGGCACACGGCAGCAATGACTCGGACCGTGACCGCAACGGCGCCGGCGCACGGCTCGTCAATGCCATGGCGGTGGACACGCGCGACCGGGCTGCCAACGCCAGCGTCCGCTACCTGCGCAAACTGGACGATGCGCACCAACTGAGCATGGGCGCGGAGGCAACGCGCGCCCACCGTCACGAACGCAGCCAGGAGGTCGACCACTTCCCGGACGGGCCGAGCCGGCGCAGCGACACCCGCCTGCACGGGCGCACCGTCCAGGCGGCCGCATTCATCCAGGACGACTGGACCGTCACGCCCCTGTGGTCGGTCTACCTGGGCGTACGCGCCGAGCGCATCGGCACGCTGGCGCGCGTGCCCGAGACCACGCGGTCGGCCTCCACCGTCTGGAGCCCGATCGGCATTGCGCACGGGGACGTGGACGCACCTTGCCGCCACCACGCGCGTGCGCAGCGCGAACCGGCGCGAGCTCGACTGGTACGCCCTGTGGAAGTTCGACGCCAGGCGTCAGCTGCGCGTGACCGCCGCCAATCTCCTTCGAGAAGACGAGCTCGCGGCCCGGGAATACCTGAGCAATGAGGGCGTCAGCCGCCGTACCGTATTGACGCCCGGCACCGCCAGCGTGCGCGCCCTGTTCGAGGTGACATTCTGAAGCGCCGCCACGCGCGATGCGCCGTGCCCATCCATTGATGCTGTATCATTACAAAACTGTACGATATCAGCACCTTAGCGCCTTTTTCTCAGAATTTAGTTGCAGCGCTGCCTAAAATTGTGGCGTGCGCCATAGACATGGCTCAGCTTGGATGATATCGTCATTGCTTGAGTAGTTGCCTCGCAGCTATACCGCTGCTGTAGCGCATTCATGCCCGTGCGCCGCGCCCATTGCTGGAGCGCCCCGACAATGAACCTAATGCAACGTACCCCGAACCTATGATCAAACACTTGCTCGCTTCCGTTGTACTGACCTTGTCCGCTTCCGCCGCCATGGCGGTGGGTTTCGGCTCGCAGTCGGTGCTCGTGATCGAAGACGGCACCGGCAAGGTGCTGCTGGAAAAGAATGCCAATGCCGTGGCGCCCATCGCATCGCTGACCAAGCTGATGACCGCGATGGTGGTGCTGGACGCCAAGCAGGACATGCACGAGATGATCGCGATCGAGCAGCGCGACGTGGACATCCTCAAGCACAGCACCTCGCGCGTGCCGGTCGGCGCCAAGATCAGCCGTGGCGACGTGCTGCAGCTCGCGTTGATGAGCTCGGACAACCGCGCCGCCGCCTCGCTGGGCCGCACCTATCCGGGCGGTGTGCTGGCCTTCAAGGCGGCCGTGCGCGCCAAGATCGCCGCGCTGGGCATGAGCAACACCACCATCGAAGAGCCGACCGGCCTGTCGCCGAACAACAAGTCGAATGCCGCCGACCTGGTCAAGATGGCCACCGCCGCGGCCGGCTACCCCGAGATCACCCGCATCACCACCGAAGCGCGCGACATCATCAACATCAACGGGCGCGGCGTCGAGTACCACAACACCAATCGCCTGGTGGGCGCCAAGGGCTGGGACATCGGCCTGTCCAAGACCGGCTACACGGAAGAAGCGGGCCGCTGCCTGATCATGAAGATCAAGGCCGCCGGCAAGAACGCCACCATGGTGCTGCTGAACGCGGGCGCGAGCTCGACCCGCATCATGGACGCGCTCAACATCCGCCGCGCGATCACCGGCGGCGCCGACGATGGCGAGACCCGCGTGGCAGTGCGCAAGCGCGCGCCTGAAGTCATGTCGGCTGCGGCCCGCGGCGTGGTCGCCAAGTCCACCACCCGCACCAGCCGGGTGAAGTACAAGGTGCGTCCGACCAAGCGTCGGCGCTAAGGTCGGGGCACTGATGCTGAAACGACGCATCTTGTTTTACCGTTAGCTTCAAAACCGTCGTCCTGGCGAAGGCCAGGACGACGTCTTTACAGCTAACGATATGAGCAAAAGCATCACTTAGCCGACCGCGCAATCATCTCCCGCAACCCGCTGGCCCGCTGCGTACGCCGCGCGATCGCCTCGCCCAGCACACTCGCCGTCGGCGACACCAGCGTGAACACCCTGCTGGCCCGGGTAATCCCCGTGTACACCAGTTCGCGCGCGATCATCGGCCCGCGTTCCTTGGGCAGCACCAGCACCGTATGAGCAAATTCCGACCCCTGCGACTTATGCACCGTCATCGCATACGCGGTCTCCACGTGGCGCAGGCGCGTGGCCAGGACGCTGCGCACCCGCTCCCCTTCCAGGAAGTACACCCGCAATGACCCGGGCCGCGCCGGATCGGCCAGGGTCAGGCCGATATCGCCGTTGAAGACGCCGGTGCCATAGTCGTTCCGGGTGATCATCACCGGCCGGCCCACATACCACTCCCCACGCTTGCGGATCAGGCGCGCGCCATCCAGGCGCTGCTCGATCGCTTCGTTCAGCCCCGTCACGCCCCACTCTCCTTCCCGCACCGCGCACAGGATGCGGAAGGCTTCGAAGCGCAGCAGCACGTCGGCCACCCAGGCGTCATGCGCGCGCCCGTCCGCACCGGCCTCCAGCAATGCGAGGTAAGGCTGGTAGTGTTCCAGCGCCAGCTGCACCACCTGCTGTTGCTGGGCCTTTTCCAGCCAGCGCACTTCGTCATGCCCGCCGCGCAGCACCGCTTCGGCGCGCGCCACGTCGCCGTCGTTGACGGCCAGCGCCAGCTGCCCGATCGGCCCGCCGAAGCGGCGGCTGCGGCGCAGCATCACGGTCTGCTGGGCCAGCGCACCGCCCTCGCCCAGGTAAGCGGCGGGAATGGCTTCGCCGCTGGCGGCCAGCGCGTAGTCCAGCGTGGCCTGGGTGTAGTGGCCAGCCTGGGCATCCCGGCACAGGTCGCCCAGCACCGCCCCCGCTTCCACCGACGCCAGCTGGTCCTTGTCGCCCAACAGGATCAATGTGCTGGACGCAGGCAAGGCGTCCAGCAAGCTGGCCATCATCTCCAGGTGCACCATCGACGCTTCGTCGACAATCAGCACGTCCACATCGAGCGGATTGTGGCGGTTGTGGGCGAAGCTGCGCGTGTCCGGGCGCGCGCCCAGGAGGCTATGCAGGGTGCGCGCGGGGCCCATGCGGGCCGTGAGTTCGCGCAGCGGCAGCGCTTCGCCCAGGCGCTCGGCCAGGTCGGTGAGCGCCCGGTCGATCGACTGCTTCAGGCGTGCAGCCGCCTTGCCGGTGGGGGCGGCCAGGGCGATACGCTGGCCGGGCTCCAGCGCCAGCAGCAGCGCCAGCAGGCGCGCTACCGTGTAGGTCTTGCCGGTGCCCGGCCCGCCGGTGATGATCGACAGCGCGCCGCGCAGGGCAATGGCGCAGGCCAGCTTCTGCCAGTCAGGCCCGTCCACCTCGGCGACGGCGCCGCGCCGCTCGGTGGCGAACAGCAGCTCGATCCAGCCGTGCACGACATGAGCATCGAGCGCACGCACCTGCGCGGCGCGCGTGCGTACGGTGTGAGCCACCAGGCGCTCGTCGCGCCAGTAGCGGCGCAGGTAGAGGCGCTCGCCGTCCAGCACCAGCGGCTGGTCGAAATCCAGTTCGCCCACCTGCCAGACCTGGTCGCAGCCGGACAGCTGGGCGATCCAGCCCTTGACGTTCTTCGGCAGCGGCGCGGCGCTCGCGGCCAGCGCTTTCCAGGTGTCGCTCTCCCAGCCCAAGAGCGGGGCCGGGTCG
>JBKHWY010000252.1:0-6791 GCA_046566285.1 Gammaproteobacteria bacterium
CCGCCCGTCGAATCCGAGATCCTGGACTCCACCCTGCTGCCGGCGCAGGCGCCCGTCGCAGCGGACCTCGACGATCCACCCACCATCATGTCCAGCGACGAGCAGCGCATCCTGCAAGCGCCGCCGGTGGACATCGAGCACGGTCCCCTGCCCCTGCTGCGCCAGGCCGCGCCGGCCGACGACCCGCTGCCCGAACCCGAGCCGGCGCCCGCGCCCAAGCCACGCCCATCGAAAGCGCGCGGGGCCAAGCGCAGCGCCACGCCGCGCCCGACACCGGTCGAACTGCCGCCAGCACCCGTCGTCGTCCCCGAGCCTGAACCGGAACCGGACGAACCGGTCTTCGTGCGCCAGGCGCGCGAACAGGAACGCTCGGGCCACCGCCGCCGCGTGGCGCTGGTCGCGGGCTCGCTCGCCCTCACCGCCCTGCTGCTGGTCCAGGGCGTGACCACTTTCCGCAACGTGCTGGTGGCGCGCTTCCCGGCCATGGGCATGACGATGGCGCGCGCCTGCGACGTGCTGGGTTGCCGCCTCGAGTTGCCGGCGCAGATCGAGGCGCTGGGCATCGAAACGGGCGAGTTGCATCCGCTTAACGCCAACACCAATACCTTCTCGCTGGTCACCCTGCTGCGCAACCAGAGCGCGCTGACGCAGAGCTGGCCATACATCGAACTCGAACTGCTTGACGCGACCGACAAACCGCTGGTGCGGCGCGTGTTCACCCCGGCCGAATACCTGCCGGCCGGTACCCAACCGGCCAAGGGCTTCGGCGCTCGAACCGAGCAGCCCGTGCGCCTCTTTTTCGAACTCAAGCAGGTCAAGGCGCAGGGCTACCACATCGCCGTTTTTTACCCATAAGGCTTCAACCCATGACCAAGACCACGCTGATCTGCGGCTCGCTCGCATTCGATAAAATCATGCAGTACAAGGGCCGCTTCGGCGAGACCCTGCTGGCCGACCAGCTGCACCGCGTGAACGTGTCGTTCCTGGTGCCGACCCTGCGCACCGAATACGGCGGCTGCGCAGCCAATATCGCGTACAACCTGAAGATGCTGGGCGGCGACCCGCTGATCATGGCCACCATCGGCCAGGACGGCGACGAGTACCTGCAGCGCTTCGAGAAACTCGGCATCGCCACCCGTGCAATCCGCCGCATCGAGGACGCCTACACCGCCCAGTGCTTCGTCACCGCGGACCTGGACAACAACCAGATCAACGCCTTCCACCCGGGCGCGATGGAGCGCTCGCACGACAACAACCTGGCCGACTTCCAGCCCCTGCGCCTGGCCATCATCGGGCCCGACGGGCGCGACGGCATGATCAAGCACGCGCGCGACTGCGCCGAGCAGAACGTCCCCTTCCTGTTCGATCCGGGCCAGCAGCTGCCGATGTTCTCGGGCGACGACCTGATCGCTTTCATCAACCAGGCCACCTACCTGGCCGCCAACGACTATGAATTCGAGATGCTGCGCGACCGCACCGGCCTGACCCTGCCGGACATCGCCAGCCGCCTGGACGCGCTGATCATCACGCGCGGCGAGAAGGGTTCGGAAATCTACGCCAAAGGCGAGCGCCACGAGATCCCGTGCGTGCAGGCCGAGGCGGTGGTCGATCCGACCGGCTGCGGCGACGCCTATCGCGCGGGCCTCCTGTACGGGATCGTCAATGGCCTGGATTGGCCCACCACCGGCCGCCTGGCCAGCGTGATGGGCGCGCTCAAGATCGCGTCGCCAGGGGGCCAGAACCACAGCGCGACGGCCGAGCAAATCGCGGCCAAGTTCGAAGCCGAATTCGGCTACCGCTACTAAGCTTCCAGCACCAAGGCCAGCTGGCTGCCAGCCGCATCGAAGGCCAGCAGCGGCCGGCCGAAGAAGCGTTCGCATTCCTCCGCCGGCACCGGGCGGCTGACCAGGAACCCCTGGATCTCGTCGCAGGATTCCTGCTTCAGGATGGCCGCCTGCGCCAGCGTCTCCACCCCTTCCGCCACCACCTTCAGGTTCAGCCGCCGCGCGGTGGCGATCATCCCCTGCAGCACCGTCATCGCTTCGTCGTGCCCTTCCATCTCCGAGATGAAGGAACGGTCGATCTTGATGGTATCGATGGGGAAGTCCTTCAGGTAGGACAGGCTCGAATAACCGGTGCCGAAGTCGTCGATCGACAGGCTGGCGCCCAGCGCCTTGATGCGATGCATCAGGCGTGAACTCTTCAAGGGGTCCGACATCGACCCCGTCTCCGTCACTTCCACGTCCAGGAGCGCCCCTTCCACCCCGTGCACGGCCAGCATGCGCTCGATGTAGCGCACCATCGAATCGTTGCCGAGCAGGCGGGTGGACAGGTTCACCGCCACCGAGATGCGATGCCCCGCCCTGGCCCATGCGGCGATCTGCGCGCAGGCGGTGGCGATCACCCATTCGGTGATCGGCCCGATCAGGCCCGTGTCCTCGGCCAGCGGAATGAAGTCGGCCGGGCTGACCATGCCGCGCACCGGGTGCTGCCAGCGCACCAGCGCTTCCACGCCATGGGCCAGGCCGCTGGCCAGGTCCACCTTCGGCTGGTAGTACAGGCGCAGCTCGCCCCGCTCGATGGCGGCGGACAGGTCCTGCTCGATGGCGACCTGCGCGTCCGGCTGCCACGGTCCGTCGCAATACGCCTGCAGCTTGCCGCGCCTTTCGGTCTTGGCCTGCCTGAGCGCGGCGTGGGCGCAGTTGATCAGCGCGTGCGCATTGCCGCCGTCCGCGCCGAAGCTGGAATAGCCCACGCAACTGGAGACGCTCACGCGCTTGTCGGGCAGGTTGGCGAAGAACTGGCTGGCCTGGTGCACGCGGTGCAGCACCTGGGACAGGTCGTCGCCCGGCTGCTCCTGGCACAGCAGCACCAGCAGCAGGTCGCCGGATACGCGCGCGATGCGGTCCTGCGGACGCAGGCCGGCTTCGATGCGCTGCACCAGCTCCAGGATCACCTGGTCGCCGCGCTGGTAGCTGTAGTTCTCGTTGATGCCGTTGAAGTTGTCGATGTCGACCAGCGCGGCCACCGGCGACAGGCCGGTGCGCGCCCAGCGGTCGGCGTTGCGGTCGATTTCTTCCTCGATGTGCACGCGGTTGGCCAGCCCGGTCAGCGGATCGCGCATCAGCATGTTGCGCAGTTCGTCCGGCAGTTCCGACGAAGGCGCCTGGGCCTGGCCGTTGGCGTCGTGCTGGTTCGACAGCAGCGCGTTGGAAGCCAGCGCCGAATGGCGCAGCCCGATCAGCTCATCGATCGTGTTGGCCAGCCCCTTGAGGAACTCGACATCGTCATCGGTGAGCTGGCGCGGAGCGTTGTCGGCCACGCACAGGGTGCCGATCAACTTGTTGTTGGGGCCATGCAGCGGAATGCCGGCATAAAAGCGCAGATAGGGCTCGCCCGTCACCAGCGGGTTGGCGGCAAAGCGCGGGTCCTTGCGCGCATCGTTGACGATCATCGGCGCGTCGCGCGTGATCGCATGGGCGCATAGCGACACCGCGCGCGGAGTCTCCTGCAGCGCCACCCCGCAGCGCGACTTGAACCATTGGCGGTCCTGGTCCACCAGCGAGATGAAGGCCATCGGCATGCGCAGCACGCGCGCGGCCAGCGCCGTCATGCGGTCGAACATCAGTTCGGGCGGCGTGTCCAGCAGGCGGGTGGCGTACAGCGCGGACAGGCGCGCGCTCTCGGCGGCGTGGTCGGCGGCGTGGTCGGCCAGTCCCCCGGCGGCTTGCGGCAACGGGGTGGCTTCCACCAGGTCGCAATGGAACACGTAGCGGTTCTTGCCCGCGTGTTTGGCGGCGTACATGGCGGCGTCGCTCTGCTGCATGAAGGCTTGCGCGCTGGCCAAGCCATCGTACAGGGCGATGCCGATGCTGGCCGTGACCGGCGTCTCCAGGTGCGAGGCTGCGCGCGCGGCCTGCATCAGCTTTTCGACGATGATCAGCACGTCCGTGCGGGTATTGCCGACCCGCTCGAGCAGCACCACGAACTCGTCGCCCGAGAGGCGCGCGACGCTGTCGGTGCGGCGCACGCAGCCGCGCAGGCGCGCCGCGAAGGCGGTCAGCAGCTGGTCGCCGGCGCCGTGGCCGTGGGTGTCGTTGACCCGCTTGAAGCCGTCCAGGTCGATGAACAGCAGCGCCAGCCCGCCGCCGCCCACGCCGCGCTCGCGGGCCTGCAAGGTGCGCTCGAGACGGCTCATGAATTCGGAGCGGTTGGGCAGTCCGGTCAGGGAGTCGTGCGTGGCCTGGTGGTGCAGCTGCTGCTCCATCTCCTTGCGCTGCGAGATGTCGCGCACGAAGCTGGCGAAGTAATAGCGGTCCTGGTGGCGGATCGCGCCCACCGTCATCTCGGACTGCACCTCGACCCCGTCCCGGCGCAGCAGCGGCACTTCCACCGGCTTGTTGATGATCGACGGCACACCGGTCTGCATGAACCGACGCAGGCCGGCGTTGTGGCGCTCGCGAAAGCGCGCAGGCACCAGCACGTTGGTCATCGGCCGGCCGATCACTTCGTCGGCGCGCCACTGGAGGAGCGCTTCGGCCCGGCGGTTCCAGTCGGTGATGAAGCCGTCTTGGTCCATGCCGATGAAGGCGTCGCTGACGTTTTCCACCAGCAGGCGAAACTTCTCGTCGTGCGTACGCGCGGCCCGGGCGTCGGCGGCGCGCGTGGCGTCGTCGATGCGCAGCATGAAGAAATCCGGCGCGCCGGCGTCACCGCGCCCCACCGTGACGTTCATCTCGACCGTGATATAAACGCCATCGGAACGCAGGCAGCGCTTGTGCACGCAGTAGGCGTCGATGGCGCCGGCGAGCAGCTGGTGCACGTCGGCGCGGTCCAGCGCGATATCGTCGGGATGGGTAATGTCGTGCAGGCTGCGTCCGGCCAGGCTCGCCCCATCATGGCCGAGCAACTCGCTGGCGCGATGATTCAGTTCGAGCCAGTGCCAGTCCGGACTGAGCAGGGCCAGGCCCGACCCGGCGTGCAGGAAGACACGGTGAAAAAATTGATTACGGTCGTGCGAAGCTTGCATGATAGCGAATTACCAAAAATCGTCGGTTCGGAACGCCAGAGCAGGGGCGTATGAGGCGGCCAATGACGTCGGTTTTGGTAGTCAGCCGGAAGAAACCGTGTCAGCGGGATTGGGACGACACGGATACTGAACGACGATCATAGCATGGTTTGTGGAAATGTTTCCGCAAGCTGCTAACGAGCGAGTGATCCCAGCAACAGCGCGCTGACGGACTCGGGGTCCAGGCTGCTGGATGCGACCTCCACCAGCTTGCGCCGGCTGGTGGCGCCGTGGGTGATGGTGACGGCGCCGCGTGGCACGCCGAGCGTCTTGGCCAGGTATTTGATCAGCGCTTCGTTGGCCTTGCCCTCGATGGGCTGGGCCTGCAGCTTGAGCTTCAAGGCGTCGTCCTGCACGCCGATGACTTCGGTTTTCTTCGCATTCGGGGTGACCTGCACCGCCAGCCGGAGCGCGCCCGGCTGGGCCGAACACCAGGCGGGAATCACAAGGGACCGAACAGCATGCCCAGCACGATCTGGGCGATTTGCAGCAGGATCAGCGCGACCAGCAGCGACAGATCGAGTCCGCCGACCAGCGGGACCACGCGGCGCAACGGGCGCAGCAGCGGCTCGTTCAGCGCGCGCACCAGCGGCGCCAGCGGGGCGTGCGGGTTGACCCAGCTGAAGATCGCCTCGACGATCAGCAGGAAGATGAAGCCGTAGATGATCCAGTTGAGGAAGCGGTGCATCGCGTGCAGGAACACCATCTGCCCATCCCACTGGACCAGGAAGTAGATCGAACTGGCCAGCAGCACCACCAGGAAGGCGCTGATCAGGCTGGCCCAATCGTAACCGCCGACGCCGGGCACGACCCGGCGCATCGGCCGCACCAGCCAATCGGACAAGGTGAAGGTGAACTGCGCAACCGACGACGGCGGACGCACGCGAATGGCTTGCATCCAGAAACGCAGCAGCAGGATCCCGCCAAGGATCGACGCCGCGGTGTCGACGATTAACTGAAGTATGGTGAACACAAGGACCCCTTAAAAAAAAACCGCCGTGTGACCACATCACACAGCGGTATTTTGCCTGATCCAGGCGCGGCCTGCTGTTACGGACGGCTGCTGGTCGGGAATGGCCATGCTGCGGCGGGGGCCAGGACGGTCTTGGCGGCCGGGGCGGGTGCGCTCGGCGCGGCCGGTGCTGCGGGTGCGGCTGCTTCCGGCTTGGCTTCGGCTTTTGCAGCAGCTGCCTTCTTCGGAGCGGCAGCCTTCTTCGGAGCGGCTTCCTTCTTGGCGGCCGGCTTGGCCTGCTCGGCCGCTGGCGCTGCTGCCTTGGCGGCTGGCGCTTTCTTGGCTGCCGCTGGAGCGGCTTCCTTGGCTACGGTCGGGCGGCGCGGAGGAGGATTGGTCTTCGCGGTCTTGGCGGCTGGCTTGGCTGCGGCCTTGGCAGCTGGCTTGGCGGCCGGCTTCGCAGCCGCTTTTTTGGCTGCTGGCTTAGCTGCTGGCTTGGCTGCTGGCTTAGCGGCGGCTTTGGCGGCCGTCCCCTTCTTAGCAGCTGGCTTGGCGGCTGGCTTGGCGGCGGCTTTCTTGGCTGCCGGTTTGGCGGCGACTTTCTTCGCTGCCGGCTTGGCGGCGGCCTTGGCAGGAGTTGCCTTGGTAGCTGCTGCTTTCTTGGCTGCTGGTTTAGCGGCGGCTTTGGCGGCCGGCTTGGCAGCCGTCGAAGCTGCTGCGGTGGTTTTCTTTGCTGTCGGTTCAGCTTTAGCTGCAGCCGCTTTGGCGGCT
>JBKHWY010000253.1:0-6741 GCA_046566285.1 Gammaproteobacteria bacterium
CTGGTCGGCCATGCCCGTCACCCGGTCGTTGCTGCTGTCCCCATTGGCAAAGCGGTCCGGCATGATCTGGTAGATCGCGTCCGCGCTGCCGAAGCCACGGCGCTCGGCCGAGCCGGCGGCGCGGGCATGCAGCTGGTAGCGGTAGCGCAGGCTGCCCTCGGCTTTTACGAACACGATGTCGAAGCTGCCAGGCCGGGTGTGTTCGTCCAGGCTGAGGTTGAGGATCACATAATTGCGGTTCGGTACCCGCACCACGCTGTCCAAATGTACGCCCGGATACTGGAGGCTGGGCTCCGCGTCCGCGATAGCGGTTCCATGGATCATCAATTGCAGCTTGGGGTTGTGCATGGCCACCCACCAGAACGGGGGCTCCACGCGATCGATACCCGGCGCGGCGGACTGCTGCGCCCGCACGGCGGACGGCGCCAGCGCCACGC
The DNA here is from genome assembly GCA_046566285.1 of Gammaproteobacteria bacterium. GTDB lineage: Bacteria > Pseudomonadota > Gammaproteobacteria > Burkholderiales > Burkholderiaceae_D > Telluria_A. The sequence continues at coordinate 438 of JBKHWY010000253.1, forward strand.
TGCATGCCGCCGCAATATGCAGCGAAATCGATAGCATTTTCTTCATGGTGGGTCTCTTCCTTCGCATTATCGTTGTTGTCGGGCGGACCGTAGTATGCCCCGGCTTCTGTAGTCTGCCTACATCGGCACTCATGGGGTGAAGGCAGCGTATAGCTGCAAGGACATAAGCCACGTGAAAAGTGCGTTGAGCGTTGAGCTAGTTCGATTACGTCAGGGAATGTTTAAGGACTCTGTGCAACTGTTGTGCTGAAGTCACAGGCAATGTAAATATTTGTGAGGAAAAATTGCCCTGAAATGGTGCAAAACCGTTGTTTTTTCGGTCGCGGTGGCATCGCGGTACAAGCGTTGATATGCATATCTCCCTATGAAGCTTGGGCTTTGCTCCATGACATCTATGTTGGTTTTAAAGAAACTTTATGCTCGTGTTATGGCCCTGCCCTTGCGTTGACAGCAAATTTTGTTTTAGTACAGAATCGATTCATAACGTCGGAGAACGTCAACGTTGTAGGAACCCGTAGAGCACGCGCAGCATCGGGGTGAACGGGACAATTTTTGAGTACGGAAAAAAGAGGGGACCCATGAAGAACACTATCGAGAAACGCAGCATGACCGCAGCGTTCAAACTTAACCCGGTGGCCGCAGGTTGTGCCGTGTTTCTGTCCGTAATGGCCGGTTCGGTCTACGCACAAACCGCCCCTCCCGAGGCAGCGACCGCAGCCGCGCCCGTGTCGCCGGAAACCGCCGCGCAAACGCCAGCCGCGACGCCAGGCATGCAGAGCGTGACCGTGTCCGGTATCCGTCGCGGTATCGAGGCCGCCATTTCGATCAAGAAGAACTCGAGCTCCATCGTTGAAGCGATTTCTGCTGAAGACATCGGCAAACTCCCTGACTCCAGCGTAGCGGAATCGATTTCGCGCCTGCCGGGCATTGCAGCCCAGCGCAGCCGCGCCTCGGGCAAATCGGGCGCCATCTCGGTGCGCGGCCTGGACCCCATCTTCAACGGCAACCTGCTCAATGGCCGCGAGCAAGCGTCCACCGGCAACTCGCGCGCGCCCGAGTTCGACCTGTTTCCAGCTGAACTGATCGGCAGCGCCATGATCTACAAGACCCCTGACGCCAGCGTCATCGGTCAGGGCCTTGCCGCCACCATCGACCTGCACACCGTGCAGCCGCTGGACTTCGGCAAGCGCGTCCTCGCCGCCAGCGCACGGCGCGACCGCACCGGGGTGCGCACGCCTTCGCAAGGCAGCGGCCATCGCTACACCTTCAGCTATATCGACCAGTTCCTGAACCGCACCGTGGGCGTGGCCATTGGCCTCACCACCTACAAGGACATCGGCGGCGGCCAGCAGAAGTTCGACAGCGGCGGCACCAACACCACCGACTTCACCGGCGCCGACGGCATCAAGCAATCCGTCATCGTTCCCTCGGGCTTCAAGGCCGATACCGAGCGCCGTACGGATAGCCGCGACGGCCTGTCCGCTTCGCTGCAATATCGTCCGAACCGCGATTTCAAGAGCACCCTGGATGTGTTCTACTCGAAGGGCGAGAGCTCGCTCAAGAAGACCGGCCTGGAAGGCTCGATCTCCGGCTCGTGGGGCGGCTATGACCCTTCCGGCCGCCTGCTGGCGGCCAGCGTCGCCAACGGCGTGGCCACCTCGGGCACCTTCTCCGGCTTCAAGGGCGACGTGCGCAACCACATGGAAACCGCGGAAGACAAGCTGACCACCATCGGCTGGAACAACGTGTGGAAGGTGGCCGACTGGTCGCTGACCGCCGACCTGGCGCACTCGAAGGGCCAGAAGCACTCCAGCCGGTACGAGACCACCGCGGGCCAGCCAGGCAATACCGCCGAAGCCGACGTGGGTTCGATTTCGTGGAGCGGCTTCGACGGCAAGAACCTGTCGACCATGACGATCACCCCGCAATTTAACTTTGCCGATCGTGCCAAGACCGTGCTGACCGACGTGGACGGCTGGGGCGGTGGCCCGAACAGCCCGCAGGCCGGCTACGTTGCGCTGCCGGTGATCGACGACAAGGTCGACAGCCTGCGCCTGTCGGGCCGCAAGGAAGTCGAATGGGGCCCGATGTCGGCCATGCAGTTCGGCCTGAACATGACCAAACGCGACAAGGCCCGTACCGGCACCGAAGGCCGCCTGATCGTCAAGGGCACGAACGGCTATGCCACCGCCGCCGTACCGGGCACCGAGACCGACTCGGCCGGCACCACCGGCATCCAGGTGGTGTCGTGGAACCCGACCGGCTCGCTGGGCAGCGTGTACGACATGGCGCGCTGGGTCGATGCGGGCGTGCTGGCCAAGGACTGGAGCGTGTCGGAAGACGTCTCGACCGTCTACGCCATGGCTGACCTGAACGGCGCCGCCGGCGGCCTGGACTACAAGGGCAACGTGGGCGTGCAAGTGGTGCACACCAAGCAGTCGACCACCGGCAACGTCGTCGATCCTGGCCAGTGCACCGGCATCACCGAGGCCACCTGCCATGCGACCCTGGTGCGCGACGGCCACTCCTACACCGACGTGCTGCCAAGCATGAACCTGTCGTTCGACCTGGGCCACGAGCAGGTCCTGCGCGTGGGCGCGGCCAAGGTCCTGGCCCGTGCCAACCTGGAAGACATGCGTGCCAGCAATGGCTTCGGCGTGAGCAACGCCAGCGGCGGCATCAGCGTCATGACCGGCACCGGCGGCAATCCGAAACTGGAACCGTTCCGCGCCAAGTCGCTCGACCTGTCATACGAGAAGTACTTCGGCAACAAGGGGTATTTCAGCGGCGCGCTGTTCTACAAGAAGCTCGACACCTACATCCTGAAGACCCCGCGTGCCTTCGACTTCAAGGACCTGGTCACCGCCAACACCCCGCTGCCGAGCAGCGGCCCGTACAAGGGCTCGACCCAGGGCTTCCTGAACACGCCGGTCAATGGCGAGGGCGGCAACCTGAAGGGCTTCGAGCTGGCGGTCAACGTGCCGTTCTCGCTGCTGACCAGCTACCTGGATGGCTTCGGTATGTCGGCCAACCACTCGCATACCTCGAGCAGCGTGCAAATGCCGACCGCCGGTTTTGCGACCACCAACGTGGCCACCGAGACCATCGAACTGCCAGGCTTGTCGAAGAAGGTCAGCAACCTGCGCCTGTACTATGAGAAGGCAGGCTTCCAGGTCGCATGGGCAGCACGCCGCCGCTCGTCCTTCCTGGGCTCGATCCCCGACTTCCAGGATAACGGCCAGCTCACCTACATCAAGGGTGACACCCTGGTCGATATCCAGATGTCCTACGAAGTGCAGCAAGGTTGGCTGAAAGGACTGACCGCGTTCATCCAGGCCAACAACTGGAACAACACGCCGTACACCGAGTTCAACGGCAAGGACAGCGCGAACGTGACCTACACCACCCGTTATGGCCGCACCTACCAGGCTGGCCTGAGCTACAAGTTCTAAGCTCGGTTCTGCCTTCCCGCACAACCCCGGCCGCCTTCGGTGCCCGGGGTTGTGTTATTTTCGGCATTCCCTTTGGCAGAGCGTTCCCTTTTCCCCGCACAGAGTCCATGCAAGCGCATCCAATTCAAACCGTGGTGATCGTCGGCGGCGGGACCGCCGGCTGGATGACCGCCACCGCACTGGCCACCGTACTGCGCGGCCGCTGCCGCATTCGCCTGGTCGAGTCCGAGGAGATCGGCATCGTCGGGGTGGGCGAAGCCACCATTCCGATGATCGCCCGCTTCAACCAGGTCGCCGGCATCGATGAAAACGCCATGCTGAAAGCCACCCACGGCACCTTCAAGCTGGGGATCGAGTTCGTCAACTGGGGCCGCCTGGGCGAGCGCTACATGCATGGCTTCGGCGCCATCGGCCAGGACATGGGCACCCAGCGCTTCGTCCAGTATTGGCTCAAGATGCGCCGCCTCGGCAAAGCCGGGCCGCTCGACCAGTACGCCATCACGCGCGCGGCCGCCTACGCCAACAAATTCATGCCGGCCCGGCTTGACCTGCCCAATTCGCCGCTATCCTCGATTACGCATGCCTACCACTTCGACGCCAGCCTGTATGCGCGCCACCTGCGCACCCTGGCCGAAGAGCGCGGCGTGCTGCGCACCGAAGGCAAGGTCAGGCAAGTGACCCGGCGCGAGCCGGACGGCCATGTGGACGCCGTCGTGCTGGAAAACGGCACGCGCATCGAGGGCGACCTGTTCATCGACTGCTCGGGCTTTCGCGCCCTGCTCATCGAAGGCGCCCTGCAGACCGGCTTCGAGGACTGGAGCGCCTGGCTGCCCTGCGACCGCGCCCTGGCCGTTCCATGCGCCGCCGTCGAGCGCCTCACGCCCTACACACGCGCCACCGCGCACAGCGCCGGCTGGCAATGGCGCATCCCGCTGCAGCACCGCACCGGCAATGGCCACGTGTACTGCAGCGCCTTCATCAGCGACGACGAAGCCCAGGCCACGCTGCTGGCCAACCTCGATGGCGAAGCGCTGGCGGAACCGCGCATGGTCAAGTTCAGCACCGGCATGCGCAAGCGCAGCTGGAACAAGAATGTGGTCGCGATCGGACTGTCGAGCGGCTTTCTCGAGCCGCTCGAATCGACCAGTATTCACCTGATCCAGTCGGCCATCGCCCGCCTGATCGAGTTTTTCCCGGACGGCGGCTGGAACGCCACCGAGATCGCCGAATTCAATCGCCAGAGCCGCTTCGAGTACGAGCGTATCCGCGACTTCATCATCCTGCACTACAAGCTCAATCAGCGCGACGATTCAGACTTCTGGAAGCAGTGCGCGTCGATGAGCGTGCCGGCCACGCTGCAGGACAAGATCGACCTGTTCAAGGCGCATGGCAAGGTGGTACGCACCGACAATGAACTCTTCGCCGAGGTCGGCTGGGTGCAGGTCATGCTGGGACAAAACCTCGAGCCCGAGCATTACCATCCGCTGGTCGATGCGGCCAGCGAGGCCGAGGTGGCGGGGCTGGTGGAGGGCGTGGGGGAGGTGGTCAAGGCCTGCGTCAACGCCATGCCGGAACATGGCGCCTATATCCGCCGGTTCTGCGACAGCGGGGGCGCCTGACCCGGCCTTAGGGCCTAGGGCCGCGCCGCCTTGCACCTGGCCGCGATGAACTGTTCGTGGGTCGGCATCGCCTCGGCCGCGCTGCGAATCAGTGCGCGCACCTGGGCCACGAAATCCGTGATGGCCTCTTCGCTCTGCTGGTCCACCAGCGGATTGTAGCCGCGCGGGGTCAGGCCCTGGCCGTGCATCACCTGCAGCCAGCTGGTTTCGGCGAACAACTCGTCGTTCTCGCGCAGGATGCGGCCGTGGCTTCGGTACAGGTCCATCTTGCGCTGCAGTGTCTCGGGAATGGCCATCTCGCGGCAGTAGCGCCAGAATTCCGAGTCTGCACGGGCGTTGAGCTTGTAGTGCAGGATCAGGAAGTCGCGGATGGCGAGATACTCGGCATCGGTCTGGCGGTTGAAGGTATCGATGTCGGCCTGCTCGAAACCGGCGTGCGGGAACATCATCATCAGGCGCGTGATCGCCGTCTGCACCAGATGAATGCTGGTCGACTCGAGCGGCTCCATGAACCCACCGGCGAGGCCAATGGCGACCACATTGCGATTCCACGCCCGCTTGCGCTTGCCCGTTGTGAACTTCAAATGCCGCGCCGGCGCCAGCGCCTTGCCATCGAGATGCGCCATCAGGATGGCCTCGGCCTCATCGGCCTGCATGAATCGGCTGCAATACACATGGCCGTTGCCGGTCCGGTGCTGCACAGGGATGCGCCATTGCCAGCCGGCGCGGTGCGCAGTCGAGCGGGTATAAGGCAGCAGCGCACCGCTCGACTCGCACGGCACGGCAATGGCGCGGTCGCAGGGCAGCCAGGCGCTCCAGTCCTCGAAGCCCGTGTGCAGGGCTTTCTCGATCAGGAGCACCACCATGCCGGAACGGTCGATGAACAGGTCGCCTTCGATGCGCTCGCCGCTTTCCATCTGGACGGCGGCCACGAAACCGTCCGTGCCGCGTAGATGGGTGTCCACGATCTTGCCCTCGGTGCGGATCACGCCGGCGCGTTCGGCCCGGGCGCGCAGGTAGCGCGCGTACAGGCCCGCATCGAAGTGGAAGGCATAGCCGATGTCGGCGACCGGCGAATCGGCATGCTGCGGGGCTGGGCGCATGAACTTGTGCATGCGCGCCGCGACCGTGTTGACGGACAGGTCTTCCAGCGGCGGCGCCTTGCCTGCCAGGTGCAGCTTGAGCCAGTACTGGTAGAACTTGGCCAGCAGCTGGTCGCGGCCCACCGTCCCG
>JBKHWY010000254.1:0-6718 GCA_046566285.1 Gammaproteobacteria bacterium
GGTCGACCTGCAGCTGGGCTACGACGTCGAGCGCGGCTGGCTCAAGGGCGTGTCGCTGCTGGTGCAGATGAACAACCTCACCAACGCCGAGGTGGTGCGCTACCGTAAGGTGGAAAGCAACATCATCGAGCACAGCAAATACGGCCGCACCGTACTGGCGGGGGTGAACTACAAGTTTTGAGTTCCAGGGGGCGCGCCCCCCTGTTTTTTCTCACCACCGGCCAGGCGTTCACTCCTCTTTTTCCTGGCCGAGTGGTTTTTTTGTCGAATCGCCCCTACACTCCATGCCAGCGCCACTACCAGGGCCAACCAGGGGACGATTTCGTGAGCAAGAACCTAAGCCAAAAGCTTTTTCGCATCAAAATTCCGGCCAACCACGGCCATGATGGCCACCACGGCGCCCTGTCGCGCACAATGGGCCTGTTTCCCCTGACGATGATCGGCGTGGGCGCCACCATCGGCACCGGCATTTTCTTCACCATGGTCGAAGCCGTGCCCAAGGCCGGGCCATCGGTGGTCCTGTCCTTCCTGATTGCCGCCATCACGGCCGGCCTCACCGCCCTGTGCTACGCCGAACTGGCGTTCCGGATTCCCGCGTCCGGCTCGTCGTATTCTTTTGCCTACGCCACCGTGGGCGAATTCGCCGCCTTCGTGATGGCCGCCTGCCTGCTGCTCGAATATGGCCTGGCTGCCAGCGCCACCGCGATCGGCTGGTCCGACTACCTGAACAACTTCCTCACCCACGCCATCGGGTGGCAGATCCCCGAAACCCTGCGCACCCCGATGGTCGTCTCGGGCAAGGCCGGGCTGGAGCTTCACACCGGCCACTTCAACCTGCCGCCCGTGCTGCTGGTGCTGCTGTGCTGCGTGCTGCTGGTGCGCGGCACCAAGGAGTCGGCTACCACCAACGCCATCATGGTCTTGATCAAGCTGGCGATCCTTGCCTTCTTCGTGGTGATCGCCTTCTCGGGCTTCAACGCCGAGCACTTCACGCCCTTCTTCAACGTCGATAACAGCAAAGGGCTGGCTGGCATGGCCGGCGTGACGGCGGCCGCGGGCACGGTGTTCTTCTCCTTTATCGGCATCGACACCATCGCCACGGCCGGCGAGGAAGTGCGCGACCCGACCCGCACGGTGCCGGCCGGGATCCTGGCGGCGCTGGTGATCGTCACGGTGTTTTACATGCTGGTGGCGGTGGCCGCGCTGGGCGCGCAGCCGGCCGCGATGTTCGAAGGCCAGCAGGCCGGCCTGGCGGTCATCCTCGAAAACGTCACCGGCAAGGCCTGGCCCGCGCTGGTGCTGTCGGCCGGGGCGGTGATCTCGGTGTTTAGCGTGACCCTGGTGACCCTGTACGGGCAGACGCGCATCCTGTACGCAGTCAGCTGTGATGGCCTGATCCCGCCGCTGTTTCGCGCCGTGAATCCGAGCACGCATACGCCGGTGGGCAATACGCTGGTGGTGTGCGCCGTGGTGGCGCTGGTGGCGGGGCTGGTCGATTCGACCTACCTGTGGGACATGGTCAGCATGGGGACGCTGACCGCCTTCATCGTGGTGTCGGTGGCGGTGCCGGTCATGCGGCGCAAGTACGGGGAAGCCCAGGAGCGCGGGTTCAAGGTGCCGTTCGGGCCTTACCTGGTGCCCGCCCTGAGCGTGGCGGCGTGCCTGTACATCATGAAGGATCTGTCAAAGACGACCTTTACCGTGTTCGCGGTGTGGATGGCGGTGGGGATTGCGATTTACCTGCTGTATGGGGTGCGGCATAGCAGGTTGAATGGGCGGTTGGAGTGATCTGAACGCCGTCGCTAAATGAATGCGCTATGGGCCCTGGCCTTCGCCAGGGCGACGGTTTTAAGGCCAACACACTCAAAACCGTCGTCCCCGCGCAGGCGGGGACCCATAGCGCACTCAATCAGTGACGGCGTTCCATTACCTACTCGACCCCCATCTCCTTGAGCAGATTATCCGCATGATCCACATGCTTCATATTCCACAGGATGTAGCGCACATCGACCTGGATGTCGCGCGTGTTGGCCTTGTTGTAGTCCCAATCCGAAATGATCGAGTCGAGCGTGCCGTCGAACGCCAGTCCAATGAATTCGCCCTTGGCATTAAGCGCGGCCGATCCTGAATTGCCGCCCGTGATGTCCAGCGTGGCCAAATAGTTGACCGGCACGGTCTTGAGCTTGGGATCGGCATACTGGCCGAAGTCCTTGGCCTTAATGGCCGCCAGCTGGCGTTCCGGCGCGTTGAATTCGCCTTCGCCCGTGGCCTTGGCCACCACGCCCTTGACGGTCGTGAACGCGGTCCAGGCGCCGGTGCCGTCCGCGCCGTACGGCCGGCCGGTGATGTTGCCGTAGGTGACGCGCAGGGTGCTGTTGGCGTCCGGGTAGACCGGCAAGCCACGGCTCTTCATGTACGCCAGCTTGGCCTTCATGTAGCTGGCGTAGGCTTGCTGGATCTTGCCCTCCAGTTCTTCTTCCTCGGCTTCGCGCTTCAGGCCCGGTTCATAGAGCGCCACGGCGGCCTTGATGAAGCTGTCGTTGCTGCCCTTGAAGTCCTCCGGCTTCTTGCCCAGCCAGGCGCTGCGCTCGGCCGTCTTGCCCAGGCTGGAGCCGGCGTACAGCTTGTCGAGCGCGGCTTTCAGATCGGCTTCGCTCATGCCGTCGCGCAGGCCCAGTGCGGCGTCGAAGGCGGCGTAGCGCGTGGCGGCCGGTTGCGCCAGGTACTTCTGCAGGAAGGCCAGCACCAGCGCCTTGTCGACCTTCTCGTCATAGGTGCGCTCGAGCGCGGCCACGCTGGCCTTGATGCGCGGCAGGTCGCGTTCCTGGTAGCCGCTCTTGCGCTCGACGTCCGGCTTGGTCGATTCGACCGCCAGCCGGTACAGCTGGCGGCTCGACGCCAGCAGGCGCGGGGTCGAATAGCTGAGGTAGAAGTCGCGCTTGATGCGGGCGTCGCGCTCCGCGATGAGCTGCTCGACCTGGTCGATGCCGGCGGCGTACTCGGCCTTGCGCGCGGGCGCGGCATTCACCCAGGCTTTCAGCTCGGCCAGCTCGCGGGTCTTGCGTGCCAGCAGGTCGCTGTTCTCGTAGCTGGTCAGCATGCCCTTGCGGTTCTTGAAGTAATTGTTGACGTTGGCCACCTGGCCGGCGTACTTCAGTTTCGCGTCCGGGTCGTTCTTGGTCTCGCGTTCCACCACGGCCAACAGGTCGCCCGAGGCTTTCACGAACGCCGGGTAGTACCAGTCGAAGGTGAACGCCACTTCCGAGGGCAGGCGGTGGCGGTTGGTGCGGCCGGGGTAGCCGAGCGCCATGATGAAGTCGCCTTCCTTCACGCCTTCCTTGGCGATCTTCAGGTAGGACTTGGGCACGTAGGGCACGTTGTCCTTGGAATAGTCGGCGGCCTTGCCGTCGGGGCTGACGTAGGCGCGGTAGAAGCCGTAGTCGCCCGTGTGGCGCGGCCACATCCAGTTGTCGGTGTCGCCGCCGAACTTCCCCACGCCTGCCGGTGGGGCGTGCACCAGGCGCACGTCGCGGATCTCCAGCTGCTTGATCAGGTAGAACTCCAGCCCGCCATAGAACGAGTACACATTGCAGCGGTGACCAGGGTCTTTCTCGCAGGCGGCCACCAGGCTCTTCTCGTTTTTCTCCATCGCATCGACACGCGCCTTGCCCGACAGCTTGGCCACCTCCGGGCTGATGATCCGGTCGGTGACGTTGGACACGTCGCGCGTCACGTACACGCGCGAGCCCGGCGCGGCCGGCAGTTCCTCGGCCAGGGTCTTGGCCAGGAAGCCGTCGGCCAGCAGGTCGCGCTGCGGGGTCGAGTTGACCGCCACGCTGTTGTAGACGCAGTGGTGATTGGTGGCCACCAGCCCCTGGGGCGAGACAAACGAGGCCGAGCAACCGCCCAGGCTGACGATGGCGTCCATGGGGAATTCGGTCAGGCGGGTCAATTTGGCGGGGTCGAGCTTGAGGCCGGCGGCCTTGAGCTGCTTGGCGATCTGGGGCAGTTGCTGGGGCATCCACATGCCTTCGTCCGCTTGTGCGGCCGAGGACAGGATTGCGAGCATGAGAAAGGTCTTTTTCATTCGCGTGTCGAGAGAAGTTAGCGTCGGGTTGACGACAGGATGTGCCCGGGTGGGGCGCTTCGAAGTATCCCGAGGTGATGAGATGGTGTCAACCAAAATCCGTGGCGGGCCGGGCACGCCGATCCCCCGGCCGATCCCTACAGCTGGCCGCCCACCAGCGATGCCAGTTCCGACAGCACCTTGTCCTTCCACGGGCGATTTTCCCACTCGTTCAGGGTAATCTTGCGCGCGCGCGCCCAGTCCGATTCGAACACTTCGATCTGGCGGCGCGCGAAGTCGCGGTCGAGCACGTTCAGGTTGGCCTCGTCGTTCAGGCTAAACGAGCGGTTGTCGAAATTGGTGGAGCCCACCGACACCACCAGCGAATCGACCACCAGCGCCTTGACGTGGAACATGGTGGGCTGGTACTCGGCAATCTCGATGCCGGCGCGCAGCAGCGGGCCCCAGCGTTCGCGCGAGGCGGCGCGCACGATTTCGGAGTCGATGTCGGTGCCCGGCGTGATGATGCGGATCTTGACGCCGCGCCTGGCGGCCGCCACCAGCGCGTGGGTGGCCAATTCGTCCGGCACGAAGTAGGAGCTCGACAGGTGGATGGTGTCGCGCGCGGCGGTAATGGCCATCAGGTACATCAGCAGCATCGATTCGCTGCCGCCGGAGGGCGAGCTGCTGAACATCTGGGCGGCCTGTCCCGCCACCGGCGTGAGGGAAGGAAAGTAGGCGGGGCCGTCGAGCACCACGCCGGTGGCCTTGGTCCAGTTGTCGGCGAACACGGCCTGCATTTGCCCGACCACCGGGCCTTCCACCCGGAAGTGGGTGTCGCGCCAGTGCTCGGGGTCCTGGGCGCGCCCGCGCCACTGGTCGGCAATGCCGACCCCGCCGGTAAAGCCGATCTTGCCGTCCACCACCAGTACCTTGCGGTGGGTGCGGTTGTTCAGGCGGGTAAATTTCCACCACACGGGCTTGTGATAGCGCTGCACTTTCACGCCGGCCTGTTCCATGGCCTGGATGGCGGCGGGGTCGAGCTTGATGCTGCCGATGAAGTCGAGCATGACGTGCACCTTGACGCCGGCACGCGCGCGCTCAATCAGTGCTGCGGAGAATTCGCGTCCGATCTGGCCGGACCAGTAGATGTAGGTCTCGAAGGTAATGCTGTGCCGGGCTTCGCGGATGGCTTTCAGCATGGCCGGGAAGATCTCGTCGCCGTTGAGCAGGACCTCGACCTGGTTGCCGTCCACGATGGGCGGGCCCAGCAACACACCCAGCGAGCGCCGGAACTGCGCTTCGTCCGTGCTGTACAAACGCTGCAGCTGGCGCTCGATTTTCTTTTCGCTTGGCATGAAGTTGAAAACTAAAAAGACTGAAAGCAGGGTCAAGGCCACGCTAATGAATGCTGTCTTTAAAGTTTTTTTGCTCATGCCAAATTCCAGACCAAAAAAAACCAACGCATGCGCGTTGGTTTGGGTGGGGTGTGACTTTTTATCGTGCGCGACCGCGACGCAGCAGGTTCACGATCGCCAGCAGGATGACAGCGCCCAGGAACGAGACCAGCAGTGAACTGACACTGAAGTCGTCGGAATTGATGGTGCCGGTTCCGAACAGCGGAGAGAGCAGCCAGCCGCCCAGGAAGGCACCGACAATACCGACCACCACGTTCAGGATCATGCCCTGTTCTGCGTCCGTCTTCATGACCAGGCTGGCGAGCCAACCGAGGATACCTCCGACTACGATCCAGATGATGAATAACATGTTGATTCCTCCTTAAGTTGAAAAACATACCCCAGGCCAAAAAAGCGCCGGCCGTGAAAAAAGTCTAGGGTGGGCCCATCCCGTGGTCGGTGCGGCAACGAACGTAACGGCCGAAAGTGGACAAAAACGCACTGCTGTCGTCCGCTCCCGCACTGGACGCGGGCTACCCAGCTGTCAATTTGGAAACTCCCGCACTTGGTGCGTCAGCGTACGGAAGGCCCCAATCGTGCGTCATATTGTTGCGTCACTGGCGCCATTTCCAGGTAGTGAACAGATGTGAAGCCCTGCAACCAGACATTGCCTCAAACAATTCGAAAGGACAGATAAAATGAGCAACTACGAGACGACCACCAACAAGGATTCCCGTTACGTTACCGGCCTGTTCCGCGACCGCGACAGCGCCGAACGCGCCTACAACTCGCTGGCCGAACGTGGCTACAGCAAGGACGACGTCACCCTGCTGATGTCGGACGAAACCCGTAAATCGCACTTCGGCGATACCCAAACCGAACTGGGCAGCAAAGCCGCTGAAGGCGCCGGCGTGGGCGCCGGCATCGGCGGCACCATCGGCGCCGTGCTGGCCGGTATCGCCGCCGTCGGCACCACCCTGGTGCTGCCGGGCGTGGGCCTGGTCGTGGCCGGTCCGCTGGCCGCTGCACTGGCAGGCGCCGGCGCGGGCGGTATCGCCGGCGGCCTGGTGGGCGCCCTGATCGGCGCCGGCATCCCGGAAGAGCGCGTCAAGCACTATGAAGAAGGCATCAAGAGCGGCGGCATCGTGATGGGTGTTTCCCCACGCTCGACCGAAGACGAAGAACACATCACCCGCAGCTGGACCGACAGCCGTGGCGAACACATCATCGGCACCGGCCTGGGCGCCGCCGGCGG
>JBKHWY010000255.1:0-6615 GCA_046566285.1 Gammaproteobacteria bacterium
CGAAGGGCTGGGCGAGGATTTTCACATGGCGGTGGCCGAAAACCTGCTGCAAGCGCAGGAGCGGGTGCTGGCCGAACTCAGTCCGGCGGCAGCAAGCGACATGCGCTTCGCTGCGCTTAACGTGGTGCTGCTGTGGCGCGCGACCCCGATGCCGCGCGCGCAGCGCGTGGGCCTGCCGGATGACGCCTTCGAACAACGCCAGCCGGACAAGGGCTTGATCACCAAGCAGGAGGTGCGCGCCGTCAGTCTGGCGCGCCTGCGCCTGCACGCCGACAGCATCGTCTGGGACATCGGCGCCGGCTCCGGCTCGGTCGGCCTGGAAGCGGCGCGCCTGTGCCCCGATGGCCATGTCTTCGCCATCGAGAAGAACGAGGCGGACCATGCGATCGCAGGCCGCAACCATGCCCGCTTCGGCGTCAGCAACTACAGCCTGGCGCTGGGCAAGGCACCCGAGGGGCTGGACGCCTGGCCCGACCCCGACGCCGTGTTCATCGGCGGCTCGGGGGGCGAACTGGCCGCGCTCATCGGCGAGGTAGTGCGCCGCCTGCGGCCGGGCGGCGTGCTGGTGATGAACTTCGTGACACTGGAAAACCTGGCCACGGCCACCGCCGCGCTGCAGGCGGCCGGCGCGGGCGGCGCGGCCATCGCCTGGGACGTGCTGCAGCTGCAAGCGGCGCGCAGCAAACCGATTTTGCACATGCACCGCATGGCGGCCGAGAATCCGGTGTGGATCGTGTGCGCGCACCAAGCAGGGGCAGACGCGTGAGCGGCACTTTATGGGGCGTCTCGCTCGGCCCGGGCGACCCCGGCCTGATCACGCGCGCCGCCTGGGCGGCCCTGCAGCGGCGCGATGCCGTCTGGGTCTACCCGGCGCGTGGCGGCAAGACGCCCAGCTACGCGCTCGACATCGTCCAGCGCGCCGGCCTGGCGCCCCCTGAGGACCACGCCCTGCTGCTGTTTCCGATGACGCACGATGGCGAGAAGCTGGCGCGCGCCTGGACGCGCGCCGCCGCGACCGTGCTGCCCTGGCTGCGGGCCGGGCGCGACGTGCTGTTCCTGGTCGAAGGAGATGCCAGCACCTACGCCACCTTCGGCCACCTGGCGCGCACCGTGCGCGCCCTGGAAGAATCGGTGCCGGTGCGGATCATCGCCGGCGTGAACGCCTTCACGGCCGCCTGCGCTCAGGTGCCGGTGCCATTCGCCGAACAGGACGACACCGTCGCCATCGTGCCGGCCGCCTACGGGGTTGGCGCCGTCGACCGCCTGCTGGCCGACTTCGACACCCTGGTGCTCATGAAGGTCAAGCCCCTGCTCGACGAGTTGCTCGACTGGCTGGAGCGGCGCGGCCTGCTGGCCGGCGCCCACTTCATCGAACGGGTGGGCGCGCCCGACGAGCGGCGCTTGAGCGGCGCCGCCCTCCTGACCCTGCGCGGCACCCGGGTCAGCTACCTGTCGCTGCTGATCGTGAAGCACCCGCACCGCGTGCGCGGCGAACGTATCAAGGGCTGCCTGAAAAAGGCCGGCCCGCATCCGAACCCTCTGGAGACTGCATGAGCGAACCCACCCACCCCGCCGCGGCGCGTCTGTGCCTCGTGGCCATCACCCGGCATGGCGCCGCCCAGGCCGCGCGCCTGGCCGCCGAGCTGCCGCAAGCGGACATCTGCACCGCAGCCAAGTTCGCGGCCGAATTTGCGGCCCTGCCGAATGCCACGCGCGCCTACGACGGTGCCTTGCGCGACGAGATCGGCGCCCTGTTCGCCCGCTACGACCAGATCATATTCTTCGTCTCCCTGGGCGCGGTGGTGCGCCTGATCGCGCCCCATTTGCGCAGCAAGGACGAGGACCCGGGCGTGATCGTGGTCGATGACGCCGCCCAATATGTGATCCCGGTGCTGTCCGGCCATGTGGGCGGCGCCAACGAGTGGAGCGAGCGCGTGGCCGATCTGCTGGGCGCGGCGCCGGTCCTGACCACCGCCTCGGATGTCGGGCGCACGATCCCCGTCGATATTCTCGGGCGTCACCTGGGCTGGCGCGTCGAGGCGCCCAAGATCAACATCACGCGCGTGTCCGCGCATGTCGTGAACGGCGAGCCGATCGCCTTCGTGCAGGAGGCCGGCAGCGCGAACTGGTGGACCCGCCCGACCGCCCTGCCCGCCACCATCCACCGTTACGGGCGCTTCGACGACGTGCCGCTGGAGCGCTACAGCGCGGTGCTGTGGGTGACCCACGCCGAGGTGCCGGCCGCGCGTTGGGAGGCCTTGAAGGAGCGCCTGGTGGTCTATCGCCCGCCGCTGGAGGCCGCGCCATGACAACCTACACCGTCGGCCTGGGATGCGACCGCGGCGTGCCGCTGGCCACGGTGCGGGAGGCGGTGCTGGCGGCGCTGGAGCGCATCGGCGCCCGGCCGGACCAGGTGAGCGCGGCCGCCAGCATCACCCTCAAGCGCGACGAGGCCGCGTTACTGGCGCTGGCAGAGGCGTACGGCTGGCCGCTGCACTTTTACGAAGCCCAGCAGCTTGCCTGCGTCGAGGTGCCGCATCCGTCCGACACGGTGCGCCGCCACACCGGCACGCCGTCGGTGAGCGAGGCGGCGGCGCTGCTGGCCGCCGGGCCGGGCGTCACGATGGCGGCCCTGGCCGTCGAAAAATTCAAACACCGGGGCGCGGACGGACGCAACGTCACCGTCTCGATCGCAAGGGTGCAACCATGAACGAACAAACCGAATCGTCCGCGCCCGCCGCGGGCAAGATCATGCTGGTGGGGATCGGCCCCGGCAGCGTGGAACACATGACCGGGCGCGCCCGCGCCGCCATCGCCGAAGCCGATGTGGTGATCGGCTACGTCACCTACATCAAGCTGGTGGCCGACCTTATCGAAGGCAAGGAGATCATCCGCAAGTCGATGACGGAAGAACTGGACCGCGCCGTCAGCGCGCTGGAGGCGGCGCAGGCGGGCAAGAAGGTGGCATTGATCTCGTCCGGCGACGCGGGCGTGTACGGCATGGCCGGCCCGACTTATGAAGTGCTGTTCCAGGCCGGCTGGACGCCGGAACACCCGGTGCGGGTCGAGATCATTCCCGGCGCCTCCGCGCTCAACAGCTGCGCGGCCCTGGTGGGCGCCCCGCTGACCCATGACTTCTGCGCGATCTCGCTGTCGGATCTGCTCACGCCCTGGCCGACCATCGCGCGCCGGCTCGATGCCGCCGCGCTGGCCGATTTCGTCGTTGCGCTGTACAACCCCAAGAGCGGACGGCGCACCCGCCAGATCGTCGAAGCCCAGCGCCTGTTCCTGCGGCACCGGCGCCCGGACACGCCGGTGGCCATCGTCAAGAGTGCCTACCGCCGCCGCGAGCATATCGTGTTCACCACGCTCGCTGCGATGGCCGACGCCGACATCGGCATGCTCAGCACCGTCCTGATCGGCAACAGCAACACCTTCATCCGCCATGGCCTGATGGTCACGCCACGCGGCTACGCCAACAAATACGACCTCGACGAGGGCGGCACCCGCGAAGGCGAGCGCGCCGGACGTTCGCTGTCGAGCGGCCTGCAAGGCTGGCTGGAGAGGCTGCAGGAGGAGGTGGCCGAGGGCGCCGACCTGGACGCGCTGGCGGCGCGCCACCGGCTGCCGGCCGATTACCTGCGCGCCACGCTGGCCGAACCGTGGGCGCCGCCAGCCGCCGCCCCGCAGGAGTCCGAGGCATGAGCGCTACCGACCGTTCCAACGATCCGATGGCGTCCGGCGCTGCCACCGGCTCGACTGCCGCTCCCGCTCCAGGCGCCGTGAAGCCCAAGATCGGCGCCTACCGCCGCCACCTGCTGGTGTGCACCGGGCCGCGCTGCGCCGCCGACGGAGCAGCCCAGGCGCTGTTCGACAGTCTGGGCGACAAGTTCAAGGCGGCCGGCCTGGACGCCGGCGCGCTGCGCGTCAAGCGCAGCCGCGTGAGCTGCTTCGCGGCGTGCAAGGGCGGGCCCATCGTCTGCGTGCAGCCCGACGGCACCTGGTACTACAACGTCACCGGCGCCAACATGGACCGCATCATCGACGAGCACCTCTGTCATGGACGGCGCGTGGACGACCTGGTGTTCCACCAGGCCGAAGGGGACTGAGATGATCTCTCCTGGCGGACCGCGCATGCTGCTGGTCGCCGCGGTGGCTTCCGGCCAGGGCAAGACCTCGGTGACCGCGGCGCTGGCGCGCAAGCTGGTGCGCGAGGGCCAGCGCGTGCGGGTGTTCAAGTGTGGTCCCGACTTCATCGACCCGGTGCTGCTGGAACGGGCCTGCGGCGCCACCGTGCATTCGCTTGACCTGTGGATGGCGGGCGCCGACGCGTGCCGCCGGCGCCTGGCGCAGGCGGCGGCGCAGGCCGATACGGTGCTGATCGAAGGCGTGATGGGACTGTACGACGGCAACCCGTCGGCCGCCGACCTGGCGCGCCTGTTCGATCTCCCGGTGCTGGCCGTGATCGATGTGGCGGCCATGGCGCAGACGGCGGCGGCGGTGGTAATGGGCTTGCGCGACTATGGGCCGGTGCAGCTGGCCGGCGTCATCGCCAACCGGGTGGCCAGCGACGCCCACGCGCGCATGGTGGCCGCGTCCCTGCGCGACGTTCCCCTGCTGGGGACCTTGCGCAAGCAGGCGCAGCCACTACCCGAGCGGCATCTGGGCCTGGTGATGCCCGACGAGGTTGACGGCCTGGACGCCCTGCTCGACGCCCTGGCCGACCAGCTGGAGCTCGATGACGCGGCGTGGCAGGCGCTGCCGGCCCGCCTTCCCGAGGCGAGCGCGCCGGCGCCCGCCCCGCTCGAACGTTTGCTCGCGGGCCGCATCGTGGCGGTCGCGCGCGATGCGGCCTTTTGCTTCTTGTACCCGGCCAACGTCGAGGTGCTGCAAGCCCTGGGCGCCGAGCTGCGCTTTTTTTCGCCGCTCGCGGACGAGCCGGCGCCCGCCGCCGCCGATGCCATCTATCTGCCCGGCGGTTATCCTGAACTGCACGCGGCAGCCCTGGCGCGTGGCGCGCGCTGGCAGCAGTCGATACGGGCGGCGCATCGCGCCGGGCGGCCGATCCTGGCCGAATGCGGCGGCATGATGGCGCTGTCGGAATCGATCACCGACAAGGACGGGCACACCTGGCCGATGGCGGGCCTGGTGCCGGGACGGGTCGTCATGCAGACGCGCCTGGCGGGGCTGGGGCCCCAGGCGCTGCACACCGAAGCGGGCGAGCTGCGTGGGCATACCTTCCATTACTCGCGCATGGAAACGGCCCGCGAACCGGCATGCCGGACCGTCAAGCACCTCTCCGGCGCCATGGGCGAAGCCGTGTACCGGGTGGAATCGCTGACAGCGAGCTACTTCCACGCTTATTTTCCGTCCAATCCGGCGGCGGCGGCGAGCCTGCTGCTCGGCTGGCCCCAGACGGGCAAGAAGCTGGCATAGGCCGGCACGCGAGCGCCGGGCCGCCATTTCAGACCGTGGCGGCGTCGATTTCGCCCACGCTGTCGTCATCCATCGCCACTTCCACGCGATCCCGGCCGTTGGCCTTGGCGCGGTACAGTGCCGCGTCGGCGCGCTTGATGACGACGCTGATCTCTTCCCGTTTGCCCAGCGAGGCGATGCCGAACGAGGCCGTCACCTGCAGGCCGACCGGCCACTTATGCTGGGGCATGGCGGCGCGCAGCTTATTGGCCAGGCCGTACGCCTGCGCCGCCATGGTGTTCGGGCAGATGATCAGGAATTCTTCGCCGCCCCAGCGTACCAGCCGGTCGCTCGAGCGGATCTCGCGGCTGACGGTGGTGGCGAAATCGCGCAGGACGGCGTCTCCCACTTCATGTCCATGCTGATCGTTGATGCGCTTGAAGTGGTCCAGGTCCACGAAGATCACCGACATCGGGTCGGTCAGCAGGGTCGAGGTGCTCATCATCGCGGCGCGCAAGCCCTGGCGGTTCAGCGCTCCGGTCAAGGGGTCGAGATCGGCCTGGCCCACCAGCTCCTTGGTTTCCAGCTGCAGGGCCTTGTTGATCTCGCCGAGCAAGGCCAGGCGCTGGCGGCTGCTGTTGAGCTGGGCGCGCATCCGGACAGCCGCGTAGATGGGCCAGGCCACGGCCACGGCGATCCATGCGGCGGTCAGGATCCCCAGCAGCTTGCTCAAACTGATCAGCTTGCCGTGGAAACGCAGCGAGCGCACGTCGATGACGTAGGTTCCTTCCTGCGGCGTGTTGGCGGTCTGGATTTCGACGCAAATCACGTTGTCCATGCGGATGCCGGTCTGCTCGAGCGGAATCTTTTGCTGGTCCACCCACCAGCCGGGCACCTGGTAGACATTGAGCGGCACCTTCCGGACGGTCGCCCCGTCGGCAGGGAACCATATCTCGTGAATCTTGGTCGACATCCAGTCGTCGATGCGCGAGATGCCGGACTCGAAATTCATGATCGAGTTGCGGACATTCTGCGGCCCGGGCCCGGGCCCGCTCGCGCTCAGGTCGAAGGTCACGTAGTCGTAGCCCGAAAAGTCCACGCCGCGCGCGCCGTCGCCCAGCAGGAACATCATCTGGCAGAACGGATACTGGATCTTCTTGGACAGCTTGCAGGTCATTTTCAGCGACTTGCCGTCATTCT
>JBKHWY010000256.1:0-6610 GCA_046566285.1 Gammaproteobacteria bacterium
CGATTCAGCCAGCGTGCGGCGCGCGAACATCAGCGTGATGGCCACGTACAGCACGAAAAACCCCAGCAGGAACGGTTCGGTGCTGGCGAACAGCGCATCGTTGTACGAGCGGCTGCCCCAGGCCGCGCCCAGCACCAGCGTGCAGCCGTAGCCCAGCAGGTTCAGCGGCCGCCAGGCCTTGAACCATGCGATGCCGGCGATGGCCACGTTCAGGATGGCCAGGTAGCTGAAGAAGGCGACGTGGTTGCCGCCGCCCGAGGACAGCAGCACCGGCGTGGCAAAGCCGGCCAGCGCGGAGATCATCACCAGCACCAGGGAATCCTGCAGCACGGCGCAGGCGGCGCCCAGGCCCGCGAGGGCCACCAGGATGACGAAGCCGGGCAGCGGCGGAATCAATCCATGCGCCTTGATGGCGGCTAGGGTGACGAGGTACAGCACGCCGGTGCCGGCGCCCTGCAGGATCAGGCCGTAGTGGTCGGCCCGTGCGCGCCAGCGCCAGCCGCCGGCCAGCAGGCCCACGCCGGCGGCGGCGACGGCGGCGTAGCGCAGTTCCAGCGGCAGCATGTCGTTCTGGGCGGCGTAGCGCAGCAGGAAGGCCAGGCCCAGGAACAGGATCAGCACGCCCACCTTGACGATGGTATTGCCGCCCAGGAGCCAGCCGATGGTGGCCTTGTACAGGACGTTCTCGCGCGGTGCGGCGCGGGCAGCCACCGGTTCGGGCTCGGGCTCGGGTTGGCGCTCGGGCTCAGGCAGCGGCATCGCTTCGTACACCGGTTCCTGCACGGGCTCCGGTGGCGGTGCGACAGGTTCCGGCGCAGGCGCCTCCTGCGGCATCAGCCAGGTCTCGTCCTGCGCAGGAGGTGTGCCGGCGCGCGCGGCGGGATGCACCACCTCGGGCGGGGGACTGGCCACCGGCTCCGGCACCTCGGCCTCGACGCCCATCACCTTGCGCAGATCGCTTTCCAGCTGCGCCACCTTCTCCTGCAAGGTGCGCACTTCGAGGCGGATCATGGCCAGTTCGTCAGCCTCGCGCAGGTCGCGCAGGTCGCGCAGCGGTGCCGCAGGGGCCGGACCGCCTGAACCCAGCGACTTGCCCAGCCAGTAGAAAAAGCCCATGCAGAGCGGCACCAGCAGCACGCCGGCGAACGCTTCGCCGACGATCATGGTCAATATCAAGCCCACCAGCAAACCGATCCAGACCATCTTTCCTCCGCATTCAACGGCCGAATGGCCAGCCGGAATTATATCGCGGTAAATATGGCAAGATTGCGCGAAAACAATACGCCGTGAAAGCAGCGCACGGCATGTGGCCTTGTTGCATCATTCAAGCGCTGGGAGTATCGTTGCGCAGCCGTTCCGTTACCGCTAACACTCCCGCGAGCCCCATGAAAACCATCCACACCCTTCTGGCCGGCGCCTGCGCGCTGGCCTTGTCCGGCGCCCTGAACGCCGCCCATGCCGAGCAGTTCAACGTCCTCGTCTTCAGCAAGACGGCCGGCTGGCACCACGACGCCATACCCGCCGCCGTGGCCGCCGTCCAGCAACTGGGCAAGCAGCACGACTTCGGCGTGTTCTGGACCGAGGACGCGAACCGCGTCATGAACGACAAGGAGCTGGCCAAGTACCAGGCCGTGGTGTTCCTCCTGACCACCGGCGACGTGCTCACCGACGAGCAGCAGGCCGCCTTCGAGCGCTTCATCCGCAGCGGCAAGGGCTTCGTGGGCGTGCACAGCGCATCCGACACCGAATACGACTGGCCGTGGTACACCAGGATGGTCGGCCACATGTTCCACATCCACCCGGCCGTGCAGACCGCCACCGTGAAGGTCGAGGAGCGCAACTTCCCCGGCATGGACCGCTTCGCCAAGCGTTTCCTGTTTACCGAGGAGTGGTATGAATTTGGCGCGCCCAAGTCCGCCAGGCTGCATTACCTGCTGAGCGTGGACGAATCGACCTACAAGCCGGAGGCGAACTGGCCGCCGAAATCGGGCAAGGGCATGGGCGCCTTCCACCCGGTCAGCTGGTACCAGGACTATGACGGCGGGCGCGCGTTCTACACGGCCCTCGGCCACATCCCGGCCAGCTACGCCGACCCCGCCTTCATGCATCACCTGTACGGCGGCATCTACTGGGCTGCCACCGGGCGAGGCTTCCGCGCCGACTGAGGTATCGGCGCGGAGAAGCGCGCTTACTTCAACTGCGCCGGCACGAATTCCTCCATCACCGCGCGGCGCAGCAGGCCTGGGGGCAGCATGCCCTGGGCCAGCACGAAGTCGTTGAACTTCTGGCGGTCGAACTTGCGGCGCAGCGCCACTTCGGCGGCCTGGCGGGTTTCCATCAACCGCTGGTAACCGTAGAAGTAGGAGGTGGCCTGGCCGGGCGAGCGGAAGATATAGCGCTGCATCTCCTGCGTGGCCATGCCTTCGGACAGCCCGACTTCATCCATCAGGAAGGACTTCACGCCCTCCGGCGTGATCTGGCCGAGGTTGACCATCGGGTCCAGGAAGGCGCGCGCGGCGCGCATCATGCGCATCTGCAGCGCGAACAGCTGGCCGTCGAGCGGTTCGTAGGGCTGCATCTCCGCTTCCGCATACAGGGCCCAGCCTTCCACGTTGACGCTGTTGAAGGCGAACACCGCACGCGCGGTGGACACGCCGCTCTCGATCATCTTGGCGAACTGCAGTTCGTGGCCGGGGCGCGCCTCGTGCGCCGTCAGGCTCCAGGTGGCGCCCTGGTGGGTGAAGTCGTCGAACACCAGGCGCTTGCCGGAAGCGTCCGGCGGCATGCCGGTGGTGAGCACGAATTCGCCGTATTCACCGGTATTGCCGATCAGGCGCGGTGGGCTCATGTGCGGGGCCGGCTGCTGGGCGTTCTCGGCCAGCGTGGCCAGGCGGATCGCCGCCTTGCGCTCGGGGAGGGTGACGATGTGCTGCGCGCGCGTGGCCGCCTCGATGGCCGCCAGCCGTTCGGAGTACAGCGGCATCACCTTGTCCAGCGCGATCTGCTCCTTCTTCAGTTCGGCCATCACGGCGCGGTAGTCGGGATTGACGAACTTGCGTTCGCGCGCGATCTGCCCGGCGGTGATCGTCATCTGGTTGCGGATCTCGGCGAACGAGGTCAGGGCCTTCGAGACCAGTTCTTCCGGGCTGATGTCCACGCCGTATTCGTGCAGGTTGTTGGCGTAGATCTCGGGCGGCAGGCGGTGGTCCTGGCGAGCGCGCGGCAGCATGCCGTCCTTCAGGTTCGCGTTATACGCCGCCAGCTGCTTTTCCAGCGTGGCGAACGGGCCTTCCCAGCCTTTCACCTGGCTCTTGGCCAGCAGCTCACGCATCCCGGCCAGGAGGGTAGGGCCGTCATTGATGGCCTGTTCCACCTCGCCCTTGTAGGGGCCGAGCAGCTTGGGGTTGGCCTTCAGGCGCTCCTGCAGGCGCGCCTGGGCCAATTCCGTCAGGGGCCGGTAGCCCTTGGCCAGCCCGGCGTATTTTTCCAGCCGCGCCACCACCTTCTGCTGGCGCTCGGCCGGCACGCGCGGATCGAGCGTCTCGCGCAGCACGCCGTACACCAGGCCGGTCGCGTCCAGGTAAGGCATCATGTACTTGCGCTGCAGCGCATTGGTGCGCAGCTGGTCCTGGGTGCGCGTGATCAGGATCTCCAGGTCCTGCCTGACCTTGGGATCGGTCTCGCGCAGGGCGCGCCGCTGCAGTTCCGCGATGGCGGCGCGCAGGTCTTTGGCATTGGCTTCGTACAGGTCGCGCGACAGGTCGGTGATCTGCTCGTCGTAGCCGTCCACGCCCAGGTTGCTGGCCGTCTCGGGCGAATACTTGGCCAGCACGTTCAGGAGGATCCTGGCATTGTCGTTGCTGCGCGCGACCCAGGCCGGTTCGGCGGCGTGGACGGAGAAGCCGGCGAGGGGCAGCGCCAGCGCCGCGACGATCGCGGTACGCAGCAGCTTGCGGCTGAGGGGATGGAGATGAAGGCGGGGCATTCGAGTCCTTGTAGGTGGGCGTGAATGATGGCCGCGCTGTCGATGGCAGGCGGCTCGGTCGGCGCGGTAACGCCGCTGCCGCAGTATCGCTTGGACAGCCCGTCAGGGGCAAGCGCGATCGGTGTGCATATATTCCCTGGAATCCCTACGGAACGTCCTCGGCCCGCGAATATGAATATAATGCAACTCTTGTCCAGTGCTTCCTCACTGATTTTCCCTTCCGCCACCGTCCATGATCCAGCTCTCGCCCGAACTCGCCTTCCTTGCCGGTACCGGGGAGGTGGGGGCCCTGATCGGCGCGCTTGACTGGTCCGCCACCTCGCTGGGGCCGATTGACGCGTGGCCGGCGACCGTGCGCACCGTGGTCTCGATGGTGCTGCGCTCGCCCGTGCCGATCGTCACGTTGTGGGGCGAGGACGGCTTCATGCTGTACAACGCGGCCTATTCCGTGGTGGCCGGCGAGCGCCATCCGCACCTGCTCGGCATGCCAGTGCGCGCGGGCTGGCCTGAAGTGGCGGACTTCAACGACCATGTGATGCGCACCGGCCTGGCCGGCCAGACGCTGGCCTACACCGACCAGGAACTGACCCTGTACCGCAACGGCGCGCCCGAGCAGGTCTGGCTCAATCTCGACTATTCGCCCATCACCGACGACTGCGGCCGGCCTGTGGGCGTGATGGCGCTGGTGGCCGAGACCACCTCCAAGGTGCTGGCCCAGCGCCAGCTGCGCAACGAGCACGAGAAGCTGGCCACCATGTTCGAGCAGGCGCCGGGCTTCATGGCCATGCTGACCGGGCCGGACCACGTGTTCACCCTGCATAACAAAGCCTATGCCGACCTGGTCGGCCACCGGCCCGTGCTGGGTAAACCCGTGCGCGAAGCCCTGCCCGAAGTGGCGCCGCAAGGCTTCGTCACCTTGCTCGACCAGCTGTTTGTCAGCGGCGAGGCCTATCGCGGCAGCGCCATTCCGGTGAGCCTGGAGGCGACCGAAGCGGCGCCGGAACGGCAGGTGTTCGTCGACTTCGTCTACCAGCCGCTGCGCGACGCCGCCGGCGACGTGTTCGGCATTTTCGTGCAGGGGTCGGACGTCACCGACCGCGTGCTGGCCGAGCGCGCCATGCACGAGAGCCAGCTCAATTTCCAGACCCTGGCGCAGACCATGCTCAATCACGTCTGGACGGCCGGCCCGGACGGCACGCCCGACTGGTGCAACGACCGCGTGTACGAATACACCGGCATGACGCCGGACCAGTTCGACGTGGCCGGCTGGCGCGACACCGCCCATCCCGATGACCTGGCGGCGGCCGACCGCCGCTGGGAAGTGTCGCTGCGTACCGGCGCCGTCTACGAGATGGAGTTCCGCCTGCGCGACCGCCATGGCCACTACCGCTGGCATTTGGGACGGGCCGCGCCGGTGCGCGGCCGCGATGGCGCCGTGCACCGCTGGATCGGCACCAGCACCGACATCCACAACCAGAAGGTCGCCTCCGAGCTGCTCGCCGAGAGCAACCAGACGCTGGGCCAGCAGGTGGCGCTGCGCACGGCCGAGCGCGACCGCATGTGGACCCTGTCCACCGATATCATGCTGGTGGCGGACGCGCGCAGCATCATCAAGGCGGTCAATCCGGCCGTGCTGGCCGCCACCGGCTGGGACCCGGGCGAGATGGTCGGCCAGTCCTTCTTCGACTTCGTCCATCCCGACGACCACGATGCCACCCGCGCGGCGGTGGCGGTGCACGACGGCGCACGCCCTGCCTTCCGGGTCGAGAACCGCTGCCTGTGCAAGTCGGGCGAATACCGCCGCTTCGCCTGGACCGGCGCCCCGGACGGCCAGTTCATCTACGCGGTGGGGCGCGACACCACCGCCGAACACGCGGCTGTGGAGACCGCACGCAAGGCCGAGATGGCGCTGCGCCAGGCCCAGAAGATGGACGCGATCGGCAAGCTCACCGGGGGCGTCGCGCACGACTTCAACAACCTGCTGCAGGTCATCTCGGGCAATCTCCAATTGATCGCCGCCGACGTGGCGGACAACCCCACCGCCCAGGTGCGCCTGCAAAACGCGCTGGGTGGCGTGGCGCGCGGGGCCAAGCTTGCCGGCTACCTGCTGGCCTTCGGGCGGCGCCAGGCGCTCGAACCGAAGGTGGTGCGCATCAGCCGCACGGTGAGCGGCATGGAAGACATGCTGGCGCGCGCGTTGGGCGAGGAATGCCACATCGAGATCGCCGCGCAGGCGGGCTTGTGGAACACCTTTGTCGATCCCGCCCAGGTGGAGAACGCGGTGCTCAACCTGTGCATCAACGCGCGCGACGCCATGGCCGGGCGCGGGCGCCTGCGCATCAGCGTGGACAACGTCGAGCTGGACGAAGCCTCCGTGCAGGACCAGGCCGAGGTGACGCCCGGCCAGTACGTGCAGATCGCCGTGCAGGACGACGGCTGCGGCATGAGCCCCGAAGTGCTGGCGCAGGCGTTCGAGCCGTTCTTCTCGACCAAGGAAGTCGGCAAAGGAACCGGCCTCGGGCTTTCGACCGTCTACGGCATCGTCAAACAGACGGGCGGCTTTATCTATGCGGACTCCAGGCCCGGCGCGACCGTATTCCGCATTTTCCTGCCGCGCTATCAGAC
>JBKHWY010000257.1:0-6571 GCA_046566285.1 Gammaproteobacteria bacterium
CGATACCCTTGCCGCGCCAGCTTTCCGCGATGTAGATCGACAGCTCGGCCGTGCCGGAATACGCCGGGCGGCCGTAGAAGTTCGAGTACGACATCCAGCCGAGGATGGTGTCCGGCTCGCCTTCCGGGTGGATGATCCACAGGGGGCGGCGCTCGGGCTGGTGGTCGTCGAACCATTGCTGGCGCGAGGCGACCGAGACGGGTTCGGTGTCGGCTGTGACGTCGCGCGAGGCGACGGTGGAGTTGTAGATGGCGACGATGTGGGGCAGATCGTTCGGTTGGGCGAGGCGGTGGGTGTAGGTGGGCATGAAGCGTAAAACTTGGGTTGACGGACGTTGCCGAAGTCAGGAATGTAAATTCCCGCTTCGCTTATCAACGGCATTCCCGGCCTTGGCGGCCCCCTTGGCGGGAATCCATACCGCGTGTGCACAGAGTGGAACGCCGTCACTGATGGAACGCGCTATGGATCCCCGCCTCCGCGGGGATGACGGTCTTAAAGTTATTGGAAGAAACTCTGCAACACTTGGAAAACAGGAGAATCACAGCGTATGCGTCGCCCGCGAAGACCGCAGCGCCGCGCCCAGGATCTCCTCGATGCGCAGCTTGGCACGCTGGCCGGATTCGTCGTCCGGGAAATGCACGCCAATGCCCTGCGCCTTGTTATTGTTGGCGCCGGCCGGGGTGATCCACACCACCTTGCCCGCAATCGGGTATTTGTTCGGGTCTTCCATCAGCGCCAGAATCAGGTAGATCTCATCGCCGACCTTGTACGGCTTATTGCTGGGCACGAAAATCCCGCCATTTTTCAGGAAAGGCATGTACGCGGCGTACAGCGCGGCCTTTTCCTTGATGGCAAGCGACAGCACCGATGGCCGCTGAACATGCGGAGCGCTCGGGTCAGTTGGATTGCCACTCATTCAAGTCCTCTCGTGATTAACGGCACAGCATCGGCTCAGGCCGAAGGGCTGCAACACGCAGTGTAATCAAGCAGCATGTCTTCGACAAATAATTTTGGCGACAGGGGATGGTCCGCCACCGCGCGCCGTTCATTGGTCGACTTGATCGCCTGCAGCAGGCGACTGCTGTGCACCCACTCTGCCAAGGCCGCCACTTCCTTCTGGTAACGCGGAAAATACCGCACGCTGCCGGACAATTTGTACGAGAACACATCGTACAGCCAGCGTTGTTGCCATGAGACAAGTGATGATAGCGGTATTTTGCTCAATCTGTCAGCACCCTTGAGGGCGTTTTCGACGCTTGGATGGGCCAGAAGCTGCAACAGTGCATCCATTTCCTGACGGTCGGCCGTCGTCGATGCCGCCAGGGCCGCCAGCGGCGCGCCGCCCTGCTCGCGCAGCCAGGCGTCGGCGTCGGCCAGCCCTTGGCCCTTGAGCCAGGCCAGTGCACTGGCCTCGTCGGGCATGGGCAGCGCGAATTTGCGGCAGCGCGACAGGATGGTCGGCAGCAGCCGGTCCAGGCTGTTCGAAGCCAGCAGGAACACGGTGCCGGGCGGCGGCTCCTCCAGCGTCTTCAGCAGCGCGTTCGAGGCATGCACGTTGAGCGCTTCGGCGGGGTACACCACCACCACGCGCAAGCCCTGGCGGTGGGTGGAGATATTCATGAAGTCGGCCAAGGCGCGGATCTGCTCGATCTTGATTTCCTTCGACGGCGTCTTGCTGGCCTTGGCCTTCTTGTTCTCCCCGTCGGCGCCTTCCTCGCCCTCGGCCGCCGGCTCGTCTTCCAGCGCTTCCGGGCGCACGCGCCGGTAGTCGGGGTGGTTGTTCTGGCTGAACCAGCCGCACGACACGCAGGCGCCGCAGGCGTGCCCGTCCGGCCCGGCGTTTTCACACAGCAGGGCCTGGGCGAACGCTTCGATGAAGTCGGCCTTGCCGGTGCCGGCGGCGCCATGGAACAGCAGCGCATGGGGCATGCGCACGCGCAGCAACTGAAGCTGCTCCCATGCCGATTGCTGCCAGGGATAAATCGTCTTTGTCATGTTAAATCAATTACTTGAGCCATACTCTTCACGTGCATTCTCAAGCCAGCAAGGGCGCGAGAATGCTGCTCAGCTGGCTTTGAATCTCGGCAATCGAGCCGGTGGAGTCAATGACCACGATGCGCTCGGGGCTTTCCGCCGCGCGGCGCAGGTATTCCTGCCGGCATGCGGCGAAAAACGTTGCCTGCTCCTGTTCGAACTTGTCGAGCGTGCGGGTGGCATCCAGGCGCGCGCGCGCCACGTCCAGCGGCACGTCGAACAGCAGCGTCAGGTCGGGCTGGCGCTGCGGGTGCACCCATTGCTCCAGCGCTTCCAGCTTGGCGCGCGCCAAGCCCCGTCCGCCGCCCTGGTAGGCAAAGCTGGCGTCCGTGAAGCGGTCGGAAATGACCCAGTCGCCCCGCGCCAGCGCCGGTTCGATGACCTGGGCCAGGTGCTCGCGCCGGCTGGCAAACATCAGGAGCGCCTCGGTTTCCAGGTGCATCTTTTCATGCAACAACAGGTCGCGCAGGCGCTCGCCCAGCAAGGTGCCGCCCGGCTCGCGCGAGGACACGACCGTGATGCCGTGCCCGGCCAGGAGCTCCGCCACGAAACCGATGTGGGTGGACTTGCCGGCCCCGTCGATGCCTTCGAAGGTGATGAATTTGCCTTGGGGCTGGGTCATTGGGTGCTGGGCATTTGCCGCTGGTAACGGTTGACTGCCTTGTTGTGCTCGTTCAAGTCGTTGGAAAAATGGCTGGTGCCGTCGCCGCGCGAGACGAAATACAGGGCATCGGTCTTGGCCGGCGCGAACGCGGCGGACAGCGATTGCAAGCCTGGCAAGGCGATGGGCGTCGGCGGCAGGCCGAAGCGCGTATAGGTATTGTACGGCGTGTCGGTTTCCAGGTCGCGCTTGCGGATCTTGCCGTCGTAGCGCTCGCCCATGCCGTAGATGACGGTCGGATCGGTCTGCAGCATCATGCCGGTCTTCAGGCGGTTGATGAACACCCCGGAAATCATGCCGCGCTCGGACTTCTGCCCCGTCTCCTTTTCCACGATCGAGGCCATGATCAGGGCTTCGTACGGGGTCTTGTAGGGCAGCGCCGGATCGCGCTTGTCCCAGGCGCTTTTCAAGTGATTGAGCATCATGATGTGCGCCTGCTTGAACACTTGCAGGTCGCTGGAATTCTTGGCAAACAGATAGGTGTCCGGGAAGAACAAGCCTTCGGGCTGCTTGTACTCGGAATTGATCTTCTCCATCAGCTCCGCATCCGACAGCGTCAGCGTGTCGTGGCGGATGCCTTTGCTGGCATTCACGGCCGCGCGCATCTGGCGGAAGGTCCAGCCTTCGATGATCGTCACCGCTTCCTGCGCGAATTCGCCGCGCACCAGCTGGTCGATCAGGCGCCGTGGCGAGGTATTCGGTTTCAGCTCGTAGGTGCCGGCCTTGATCCGATTGGCTTTTTCGGTCACGCGCGCCAGCAGGCTCAGTAAATACGGATTGACCGGCGCCCCGGCCTGCGCGATTTCCTGCGCCGCCGCCATGACGTTGCTCCCCGGCGCGACGACGAAATCGATCGGCTCACCGGAAGTGAAAATGGGCTGCTTGGCCCAGTACGAAAATGCGCCGACGGCTGCGCAGGAAAGAACGACTGTCGTAATGATTGTCTTTTTGATCAAGCCCATGGGTCTCTTGGTGGTTTTACGCCCCGTCCGGCGCTTTTGTTCCGACATCTTTATAATGAACTTCGTAATGATAAGGCTTTAAGCCCCAAACAATTAAACAATTATGACAAACAGCAATACCAATATCTCTGGCGCGCTTGTGCCGCACCCTACCGCCATCCTCGCCTCCGGCTTTGCCGCCGTCATCACCGACCAGGGCCTGATCGCCGTTTCCGGGGCCGAGGCCGCCACCTTCCTGCACAACCAGCTCACCAACGACGTCGAACACCTGGGCGAACAGGACGTGCGCCTGGCCGGCTACTGCTCGCCCAAAGGGCGCCTGCTGGCCAGCTTCCTGATGTGGCGGAGCAGCGAAACCGTCTACCTGCAGCTGGCCAGCGACATCCAGGCCGCCGTGCAGAAGCGCCTGTCGATGTTCGTGCTGCGCGCCAAGGCCAAGCTGTCCGACGCCTCGCCCGAGCACACCGTGGTCGGCTTTGGCGGCGCGGCCGCGCAAGGCGCACTGGCCGAGGTGTTCGGCACCCTGCCCGCGGCGCCCTGGACCCGCATCGACCATCCCAGCGGAGCGCTGCTGCGCGTGGCCGACGCGTTCGGCGCGCCCCGCTACCTGTGGATCGCCGCGGCTGCCAGCGCGGACACCGTGCTCGCCCGGTTTGACGACAAGCTGGCGCGCCTGGGCAGCGACGCCTGGCGGCTGGCCGACATCCACGCCGGCGTGCCGCAGATTAGCGCAAAAACGCAAGAGCAGTTCGTACCGCAGATGGTCAACCTTGAACTGCTCGGAGGCGTGAACTTCAAGAAGGGCTGCTATCCCGGCCAGGAAATCGTCGCGCGCAGCCAGTACCTGGGCAAGCTGAAACGCCGCACCGCGCTCGCTACCCTGGATGACGCCGGCGCGCTTCCCGGGGTCGAGGTGTTCGACGTGGCCGATCCCGACCAGCCATGCGGCATGATCGTCAACGCGGCGCCCAACGGCGCCGGCGGGGTGGACGTGCTGGTGGAACTCAAGCTGGCCGCTCTCGCCGGCTCGGACATCCGCCTTGGCTCGGCCACCGGCCCTGCCCTGCGCCTGCTGCCGATGCCGTATGCGCTCGACGCCCTCGACGTCTAGGCCATGATCGACCTGTACATCTACTACAAGGTGGCGCGCGCCGACGCGCCGGCGCTGTGGCCACGCGTACAGGCCATGCAGGCGCGCCTGCGCGAACGCAGCGGCGTGGCCGGCAGCCTGCGCCGCCGTCCGGAAGAGCGCGACGGCGTGCAGACCTGGATGGAAATCTATCCGGCCGTGGACCGCGATTTCGACACCCTGCTGGCCGCCGCCGTGAGCGACGCGCGCCTGCAGGACGCGATCCAGGGTGCGCGCCACACCGAAGTGTTCACCGATACCAGCCCATGTGCCTGATCGTCTTCGCCTGGAAAGTCGTGCCCGGCGCGCCCGTCATCGCCGCCGCGAACCGCGACGAATTCTACGACCGCCCGTCCGCGCCGGCGGCCGTGTGGCCGGAGCATCCGCATGTGATCGCCGGACGCGACCTCAAGTTCGGCGGCAGCTGGATGGGCGTGACGCGGCCGGACGGACCCGACTGCCAGTGGCCTGCCGATGCGCTGCAACGCCTGTCGCCGCTGCGCGCGCGCTGCCAGGGCGGCGCGCTGGCGCCGATCGAGGATGCCGGCCAGGCGCCGTCGCGCTTTGCCGCCATCACCAATATCCGCGGGCCGAACGAGCGGCGCCTGGACGCCCCATCGCGGGGGGCGCTGGTGGCCGACTACCTGACCGGGTCAATGACAGCGGCCGACTACATCGCCTCGATCCGCGCCGGCGCGGGCGCGTACAACGGCTTCAATCTGGTGCTGGGCGACCGTGAACAGCTGATCTGGTTTTCCAACCGGGGTGACGCCGATGCACGCAACGGCATGCCGCTGGAGCCGGGGGTGTATGGCATCTCGAATGGACTGCTCGATGCGCCCTGGCCGAAAGTATTGAAGACCAAGGCGCAGTTTGCCAGCCTGCTGTGCCTGGGCGCGCCGGAAGACGCGTATTTCGAGATGCTGGCCGATACCACGCGCGCGCCCGACATGCGCCTGCCGGACACCGGCATCGAGATCGAGCTGGAACGCAAGCTGTCGGCGGTGTGCATCGAGACGCCGGGGTACGGGACGCGCACGTCCACGGTGGTGAAAGTGTTTGAGGATGCTCCGGCTGAGTTGCATGAGCGGATTTTGCAGTAGGCGGTTTTTTGAATACACGAGCTGCCGCTTAGACTGCGTGTACCCGTACACTTAACGCCGTCATCCTGGCGAAGGCCAGGATCCATAGCGCACTCAATCAGTGGCACGGTTCCACTCTGAGCAGACGTGCTATGGATCCTGGCCTGCGCCCACTGCTGTCCGGAATAATTTTCTTGACCTTAGCATCAAAATAGGCGCCCCTGAGATGCGGCTTGTGTTTCCATCTCCGCTCGTCGTCTTCGATAGACGATTTCTTCGGATTGCGGACGCTGGAACAGGGTTGCTCGGACTTGGCAGGTGCGTTCCCACAGCGTGTGGTCAGTGCCGCTTTGCTTGCTGTGCAGTGCGATCAGCAGATAGCTGATCAGAGCAGTAAGCACTTGGATGCGCACAGCATTTTCTGTGCGCCCCAGGAACTGCTTGATCTTCAAGTGCTGTTTGACCCATTTGAAGAACAGTTCGATGCCCCAGCGCTCCTTGTAGCGCTGGGCGATCTCCAGAGCGCTGCTGGTGAAATCGTTGGTAGCCAAAACGATGGGGGAGTCCTTTTCGGGCCGTGCGATGGTGATGCGGCGAAGCGCATGATCGAAATGGTGGTTGACTCGTCCACCGCCCGGGTTCCTGTGCTTGAATTGGACCGCTTCATCAGCCAATACGACGCCCTTCGCGTCATCTGTGATCT
>JBKHWY010000258.1:0-6561 GCA_046566285.1 Gammaproteobacteria bacterium
GAAACCTGCCGCCTGCTCATCGAGCGGCACGGCGGCGAGGTGCCGCGCACGCGCGCCGGGCTCGAGGCGCTGCCAGGCGTCGGCCGCAAGACCGCGAACGTCGTGCTCAACACCGCGTTTGGCGAGCCGACGCTCGGCGTCGACACGCACATCCTGCGCGTCGCGAACCGCACCGGGCTCGCACCCGGCACGACGCCGCTCGCGGTCGAGCTCAAGCTGCTTGAACGCGTGCCCGAGGCGTATCTGCCGCACGCGCACCACTGGCTGATCCTGCACGGGCGCTACATCTGCGTCGCGCGCACGCCCAAGTGCTGGAACTGCCTGATCCGCGACCTGTGCGAATACAAGCCCAAGACCCCGCCGCCGAAAGGCGTGCTACCCGAGCCGGCTGCCGAACAACCCTAGCGCGCGGCCAGCGCCACGTTGCGCAGCGCGCCTGGCGGCAGCGACGCCAGCCATTTCTGATAGCCCTGCGGGTCTTTCTGCTGCCAGAAGCGCGTCAGATGGGCGGCCGCCTCGGCCTGCACATCGGGCTCGGTCACCTGGGGCAGCAGCCGCGCCACCTCTTCCGGTTTGGTATAGGACCAGCGGTACAGCAGGTTCTGCACCGCTTCGCCATGGGCCGGATCGCTGCTGTACTGCGCCAGCCAGTTCCAGGCCGCGCCAAGATCATCCTGGCCCTTGCGGATGGCGATCTCGTTCATCAGGCTTTTACGCACACCCGCGTCAGGGGTCTGGCCCATGAAGTGCGCGGCCGCGTCGGCATCGCTGGCCACCAAGCTGCTGCTGACGGCATCGACCAGGCGCGCGGGCGGCAGGTCGGTACGGCCCTGGGCCACGCGCGCCAGCCACGCGTAGGCCGTGGCCGGGTCGCTCCGTGCATACGCTGCCGCCACCTGCTGGATCAGCGCGACGGGGGCGCGCGCGCCCATCGCCGCCACAGTTTCGGCAGCCAGCGCCAGATCCTTGCGGATCAGCGCCGGCAACACGGCGGCGCTCAGCACGCCATTGACGTCCAGTTGGGGGTGGCGCCGGATGGCCTCCAGCGCCAAAGCCGGCTGCTGCTCGGCCAGCGCGGCCAGCGCCTGCACCAGCGCCTGGGTGCGCGCCGGGCCGGCGGGCAGCGCCAGCGCCGCCTCAAACGCGGCGCCGAACGGCGCTGGCGACGCGGATGCTGGCCGGACGGGAGCAGCAGGCACTTCGCCAAACGCCAGGCCGGCAGCGCGCGGCGCCGCAGGGGACGATGATGCGGACGCAGCTGGCGCGCCCTGCCCTGCGGCTGTGCCGAACAGGCGCGCGCCCACGGCCGCGCCGACCAGCGCAGCCACCACCAGCGGCAGGACCACCTTCGCGTTCGCCATCGGCGCCCCCTTCACGACACGCCCGCGATCAGTACGGGCAGTTTTCGCGGTACTCCGACAGCTGGCTGTTGGACAGGTCAGCCTGATGCTGGGCGCCGCACAGGAATGGACTATAACGGGTGTCATTGTCCATGAAGCGCTTCATCCACGCCACGCCGTACTTGCCCATCAGGCGGCTGTAGCTGTTGCCGGTGACGGGGCAGATGTGGCTGGCGTTGGCAAACTCGATGTACGCCTTCTTGGTCGTGCTCGGGATGTTGTTATAGAAGGGCGATGCATGCGACGCCACCGATGCCACCGTGTCGGCTTCGCACGCGACGACCAGCGTCGGCACTTTCACTGCCGTGAAGTTGGTGCTGGTGTTCCATGGCGCCAGCGGGATCGCGGCCTTCAAGGTCGGATTGTCGCGCGCAGCGATCAACGTGCCGCCGCCGCCCATCGAGTGGCCCATCACGCCCAGCCGGTTGGGGTCCACCAGGCCGCGGATCGGGTGCCCGCTGGTGTTGCTGAAGGTGACCAGCTGGCGCAGCGCCGCCATCAGTTCGGTGGCGCGCTGGGCCGGCTGGTCCGAGGTCGTCAACGTGTCGATGGTGATGACCACGAAACCGTGCGAGGCCAGGCGCGACCCCCACCAGCTGATCGACGACTGGTATGCGGTATAGCCTGGCGATACGGCGATCGCGCCGAACGGACCGGCCACGTTGGTCGGAAAGTAGATGGTGCCGCCGCCGTAGCCGCTGGCCGCCGTGCGTGCGACAGTGGCGCGGCCGGTGGTGAATGGACCGGTGGTCGCTTCCAGCAGGCTGACGGTCGGCGCGGGGCCGCGCGCATACGGATTGGTGCCGCCGTCCGGCGGTGGCGTCGTGGTGTCGCCGGGGACGCCGGTCAGCTGCACGTTGTCGACGCTATACCACTCGCTCGACAGGCTGGCGTTGATGCGGAAACGCAGGCGCAGGCCCGGCTGGCCCGCCGCGTTGGCCGGCAGGTTGAAGCTGACGCGCCCGACGGTGGTCACGCGGGTGGTCTCGAGCACCGTCCAGTTCACGCCGTCGAGCGACCACTCGGCAATGCCGCCCTCGCCCGTGTCCAGGCTCGAGGTCACGCGATCAAAACTCAGGGTGAGGTTGGAAAAGCCGGTGGCATTGATGGGGGTGGAGGTCAGCGCGCCGTCGGTGCAGCCATAGCAGCCCTGCAGGCGCGCCGCGCCGGTGCTGGTGCTGACGGTGCCGCTGGCGGTGAACGCGCCGGTGCCAGAGGCGAAATTCTCCTGGAAGATCGCGACCTGGGCGTGAGCGGTCGACGCGCACAGGAACGACGCGGCCAGCGCGGCTGCCGCGTAGGCGGCGCGCGCACGCAGGGAGCGATGCGATGAAGCTTGGGAAGCGGTGGCGCGCGGCGCGCCGGGGCGGTGCTGAAGGTACATCCTGGTCTCCATTAATGTTAGCGCTATCTAGGGCGAGTGCGGGCACGCTGGCGCGTAGCCAGACGATGCGAACTCAACGGGACAGCGGCGAATCGATGTGACGCTCTGCCGGGATGGCAGAAGATGGTGCGCTCAGTGAAATCCCAGTGTACAGCGGACGCTGCAGCTGAGCGCTTTGATTATATGTACATCTTGTTGTGATAACAATACAATTTGTACAGTTCGCTGCAGTTTAGTCAACAAACTGAGCGTTACGTCGGGGTGTCCACGTCATCCCAGGGGGCGAACTGGAACTGCACCAGCCAGTTGAGCGTGTGGTGGCGTTCCATCACCACGTCGGCATCCACGCCTACGGCCTCGCCCTTCTTCTTCAGACGCTGCTGGCGGATGTGCCAGTGCAGGCGATAGGTCAGGTCGAGCGCGTCGAGGATCTCGTGCGCGGGGCGCAGGGCCGGGCCACGCATCTCGATGAGGGCGGCGACCAGCGCCGCGCTGTCCGACGGCGCATCCGGAAACGGCAAGGCATCCGTCAGGCCCAGGGCCAACTCCAGCACGGCCAGGCTCTCGTAACGCCACAGGAACTGCGCGCAGGCCTGCTGCGACGGCGCTTCCTGAGCCAGGAAGGCCCGTTCGGCGGACGACAGATACTCGTCCGCCAGCGGCATCTTGTTCAAGAGCGTGTCCACGCTCATGGGTTCCCCCGCCGCCACCGACTCGGCGCGCAGCGCCACCAGCAGCAGCGCGCGCGCGCGGCCCACGACTTCATCGCGCTCGCGCAGCACCAGCTCTTCTTCCGCCACCACCGGGGGCAGACTGGCCAGCACCTCGATGCCGCGCGCCTTCAACGCCGCTTCGCTGGCGGCCTTGCGCGCCCAGGCAGATTCAAGGTAGGGCACGCGCGCCAGCGCTTCCGGCTTGCCGCTGTCGGCATCGACCAGCACGCGGCCGCTGGGGTCGCGCACGTGGCCATCCTCGGTGACAATCAAGCCATTGGCCTGCTTGGCCCACGCATGGAAGGCCGCGCGCTCGTCGTTCCCCACGCTGATGCTGACCTGGTGGCGGCTGCGCTGCAGGTGGGTGATGACGTGGTACTTATCGGCCGTCATCTGCCCATCTCCCCGTTGCAGCACGTAGCCGCAGCAGCCGTCCAGATGGGGGAACAGCTCCGGGTCGGCCAGGTCACGGCGCGCATGCAGGATGTGCGCGAAGGTCGGCTGGGGGATGTCCAGGCAGGTGCAGTAGACGTTGTAGAGCGCCGTGGGGCCGGTGGGCACCGGCGCGGCGGGTTCTTGCTGGGGCGCGCGGCCGAACAGCCGCTTCAGGAAAGTCATACGGTGAAGGTCCGTGGATCAGATGACAACCAGGTTATCGCGATGGATCAGCTCATGGCCTTCCAAAAAGCCCAGGATCTTCTCGATCTCGGCCGAGGGTTTGCGCATGATGCGGCGCGCTTCCGAGCTGGTGTAGTTGCTGATGCCGCGCGCGATTGCCGTGCCCTCTTCGCTCAAGCAGGTAATCACTGCGCCGCGGCCGAATTCACCGCGCACTTCCAGCACGCCGATCGGCAGCAGCGACTTGCCTTCCTTGAGCAGCTTCTGCACGGCTCCGGCGTCCAGCACCACCTTGCCGGCCGTGTGCAGGTGATCCGACATCCACTGCTTGCGCGCGGTGAGGTGGCCGGTCTGGGCCGACAGCTGGGTGCCGATCGCCTCCCCGGTGGCCAGGCGCGTGAGCACGTCGTTCTCGCGGCCCCAGGCGATGATGGTATGGGCACCCGAGCGCGCCGCCCGCTTGGCCGCCAGGATCTTGGTCAGCATGCCGCCGCGTCCCAGGCTGCTGCCCGCGCCGCCCGCCATTGCTTCCAGCGCCGGGTCGCCCGCCGTGCCCTGTTCGATCAGGTAAGCCTCTGGATCCTTGCGCGGATCGGCGCTGTACAGGCCCTTCTGGTCGGTGAGGATCACCAGCGCATCGGCTTCGATCAGGTTGGCCACCAGCGCGCCCAGGGTGTCGTTGTCGCCGAACTTGATCTCGTCGGTGACCACCGTGTCGTTCTCGTTGATGATCGGGACCACGCCCATGCGCAGCAGGGTAGTCAGCGTCGAGCGCGCGTTCAGGTAGCGTTCGCGATCGGCCAGGTCGGCGTGGGTGAGCAGCACCTGCGCCGTGCCGATGCCGTGCGCGCGGAAGCTCGTTTCGTAGATCTGGGCCAGGCCCATCTGCCCCACCGCCGCGCAGGCCTGCAGTTCATGTACGTCGGTCGGGCGGCGCTCGAAACCCAGGCGCAGCATGCCCTCGGCGATCGCGCCCGAACTGACCAGCACCACCTGCTTGCCCAGCGCACGCAGCGCCGCGATCTGCGCGGCCCAGCGCGCGATGGCGCCGTGATCCAGGCCACGTCCGTCGTTGGTGACGAGGGACGAGCCGACCTTGATGATGATGCGGTGTGCGGTGTGGATGGCGGATTTCATCGTTGCGGTAGGGGTTTGTGCGGGCGCAGCGCGAGCAGCATCAAGCCGCCCGCCAGTTCGATCCCGCAGACGGCGAGTAGGAATCCCTTGGGCAGGCCGATCGCGAAGGCCGCCACGAAACGGCCGGCCGGCTGCGCCAGGATGAACAATGCGGTGATGTCGCCCAGGACGGGCTGGTCGCCGTTGCGGGCCGCCAGCATGGCCAGCAGCGCGCTGGCGAAGCGCACGCCGACATGGACGGCGTAGAACTGGCTGTAGCCGTTCACGCCGATGGGGAATTCGCCCATGGCGCCGGCCACGCGGTCCGGGTCCAGCATGGCCGCGAGCGCGGCCAGCGAACACGCAAGCGCGATTGAACGGAGCAGCTGCTGGCGCGCCGCCGCCATGAACGCGGGCCCTGCCAATTTAATCGATGATCTTGAAACGGGGATCGTCGGGATCGATCGACACGATCCCGCGCGCTTCTTCCGCCATCTGCGTCTCGGCCTGGCGATGCTCGCTGGTGCGGGTCGCTTCGACGTGCAGGTAGATGGCGTTGACCAGGTCCTGGCAGCCTTCGCGCGACAGGGCCGAGATCTCGAACACCGGGCCTTTCCAGGCCATGCGCTTGACGAAGTCCTTCACACGCTTGGCGCGCTCGGCTTCCGGCACCACGTCCAGCTTGTTGAGCACCAGCCAGCGCGGCTTGTCGGCCAGCGACTGGTCGTACTTCTCCAGCTCCTTGACCAGCGCCTTGGCTTCCTTGACGGGATCGACATTGGTCTCGAACGGCGCCAGATCGACGATGTGCAACAGCAGATTGGTGCGCTGCAGGTGGCGCAGGAACTGGTGGCCCAGGCCCGCGCCCTCGGACGCGCCTTCGATCAGGCCGGGAATGTCGGCGATGACGAAACTGCGCTCGTGCGACACGCGCACCACGCCGAGGTTCGGATGCAGGGTCGTGAACGGATAGTCGGCGATCTTCGGCTTGGCATTCGAGACGGCCGTAATAAACGTGGACTTGCCCGCGTTGGGCATGCCCAACAGGCCCACGTCCGCCAGCACCTTGAGCTCAAGGCGCAGCTCGCGCCGTTCGCCTTCCTTGCCCTCGGTCTTCTGGCGCGGCGCGCGGTTGGTCGAGGACTTGAAGTGGATATTGCCCCAGCCGCCCTCGCCGCCCCGGGCCAGCAGCTCGGTCTGGCTGCGGACCTGTTCGCGGGAGACGATCTCGACGATCCGCGCCTGCCGGGCGGCGCGGGTGGGGACGCCGGTTCCGGTGCTCATCGCCCTGCCTCGCTGCGCCCGATCGGCGCTGAGCGAAGCGCTGTGA
>JBKHWY010000259.1:0-6544 GCA_046566285.1 Gammaproteobacteria bacterium
GGGCGTCCGTCGCTGATCCTCGCGGACGAACCCACCGGCCAACTGGACCGTGCGAACGGCGCGACGGTCGTGCGGGTGCTGCTGGCCGCCGCCGAGCACGCCGGCGCGGCCCTCGTCGTACCTGTCATGGAAGAATTATTTTGGCGTTCCTTCTTGA
The DNA here is from genome assembly GCA_046566285.1 of Gammaproteobacteria bacterium. Classification (GTDB taxonomy): domain Bacteria; phylum Pseudomonadota; class Gammaproteobacteria; order Burkholderiales; family Burkholderiaceae_D; genus Telluria_A. Next base: position 158 of record JBKHWY010000259.1, read on the forward strand.
TGCGATGGATAGATGATGTTAATTTCGCAACTGTAGATCCGCGCGCGGTGAAACCGCTCAGCGTTCTGATCACTGTTGTGCTGTTTGCATTTGAACATAATCAATGGCTTGCGGGGATAGTTGCAGGGGTGGCGTACAGCTTGCTGTACATGAAAACACGCAGTTTGTGGCCGGCCATTTTGGCGCACGCGGTCACCAACGGCGTGCTCGGCGTGTGGATCGTGCGCTCTGGTATATGGACATACTGGTAATATTTCCCTGATTCAGTTGAATGAGTTATCAAAATAACAATGTCGAATTCCCCTCGTATGATTTTGGACGGCCTGTGCCCACCGCGCGCCGCCACGGCGCCGCGCGTGCTCAGTTTGCGCCTGCTTCCGCTGGCTTTGCTGGTGGCTGGCCTGGGCAGCGGCACGGCGATGGCCCGTCCGTCCGACGCGCTGCATGTGTATGGCAGCGTTGGCTACTTCCACGACGATAACCTGTTCCGCCTGCCGGACGACGCGCCCGGCTATGACAACCAGCGCGAAGATTCCGGCCGCCAGACGGTCATCGGCGCCTTCTTCGACAAGACCTACGGGCGCCAGAAGGTGTTCCTGCAGCTCAAGCGCTCGAAGGTCAAGTTCGAGCACTTCAAGCAGCTCGACTACAACGGCAAGGACTACCTCGGGCGTCTGAACTGGGAGCTCGGCAACCACCTGGAAGGCAGCGCCGGGGCCAGCTATGCCCAGACGCTGGCGCCGTATACAGACTTGCGTACGCGCGAGCGTAACCTGCGCATCCAGCGCCGCGAGTTCTTCGATGGAAGCTGGCGCTTTCATCCAAGTTGGCGAATGCGCGTGGGTACCCAGCGCGACCGCTTCACGTACGAATTGCCGATCCAGTCGATCAACGACCGCGAGGACACCAACAGCGAGATCGGGGTGGACTACCTGCCGCGCACTGGCAGCACCGCCGGGCTGGTGGCACGCCACATCAAAGGGCGTTACCTGAAGGACCGGGTGTTCAACGGGGTGCGCTTGGACGACGACTTCACCCAGGACGAACTGAAGGTCAAGATCGACTGGCGCGTCACGCCCATCAGCACCGTGCAGGTGCTGGCCGGCCGCGTCAAGCGCAAGCACGAGGGCGTCAACCGCCAGCGCGATTCGAGCGGCTTCAACGGCCGCGTGACGGTCAGCAGCGTGCCGCGCGCCAAGCTGCGCGTGAACACGGCGGTATTCCGTGAATACATGCCGATCGAAAGCACCATCGTATCCTACGCGCTGTCGCGCGGGGCGATCGCCAGCGCAAGCTGGGATGCCACCGCCAAGATCCGCGTGGAAGGCTCGCTCAGCTCGGAGCGGCGCGCCTACGAGACCCCGTTCAACCTGGCTGGCGCGGATTTGTCGGACAAGATCCGGCGCGCGTCGCTGAACGCAACCTGGTCGTTGCAGCCGACCGTCCAGGTCAGCGCCGGCCTCTCGCATGAAAACCGTGATGGCTCCATCTTCCTGGGCAGTGGCAGCTACAAGGCCAATACCGTGTCGCTCAATGCCAATGCGCAGTTCTGAAGGTGAACATGACTGTTAATGATATTCCCTTAATTTCGTTCTTCCAGCGCGTCCTCGATCCCCTCATCATCATGGGCTCGCTGTATCTGGTGTCGGTGTATTTCGACCAGCCTTTCACGGGCTATTCGCTGGTGTTGATGATCCTGGCGTTCTTCGTCTCGTCGGCGGTGTACCAGCACGTGGACCCCTACCGCACCTGGCGCAGCGGGCGCATGCTCGCGTACGCGCGCGATACCGTGTTCGGCTGGATCCTGACCGTGGCCGTGCTGCTGTTCCTGGGCTCGGCCAGCGGCCTGTCGTACTACTTCGACGCCCAGGTGGTGCTGAGCTGGTTCGTGGCCGTGCCGGTGCTGATGCTGTCGAGCCATATCGCGGTGCGGCGCGCCTCGATCGGCGACGGCAAGAAAACCATGGAAGTGCGCTCGGCGGTCATCATCGGCGCCAACGACGTGGGCCTCAAGTTCGCCGGCGTGTGCGAGCGCCACAAGAACCTGTTCATGCGCGTGCACGGCTACTTCGACGACCGCATGCAGGACCGCCATCCCCCCAACCTGGCCCATCCGGTGCTGGGCAAGATGAGCGACATCGCCGCCTATGTGCGCGAGCACAACATCAAGATGATCTTCATCAGCCAGCCGATCTCGGCCCAGCCGCGCATCCGCAAGCTGCTCGATGAATTGCAGGACACCACGGCGTCGGTGTACTTCCTGCCGGACATCTACATCTTCGACCTGATGCAGGCGCGTTTCGACAACGTGGGCGGCATGCCCGTGATCGCCATCCGCGACACCCCCTTCATGGGCTTGAATACGCTGGTCAAGCGCACGGAAGATATCGTCATCGGCGGCATCATTACCCTGATGCTGCTGCCCATCATGGCGGTGATCGCCGTGCTGGTGAAGCTGAGTTCGCCCGGACCGGTGATCTTCCGGCAGCGCCGCTACGGCCTGTACGGCGAGGAAATCATGGTCTACAAGTTCCGTTCGATGACGGTGACGGAGAACGGTGACAAGGTGGTGCAGGCCAAGAAGGGCGACCAGCGCATCACCCCGATCGGCGGATTCCTGCGCAAGAGCTCGCTCGATGAACTGCCCCAGTTCATCAACGTGCTGCAGGGACGCATGAGCATTGTGGGCCCGCGTCCGCACGCGGTGGCGCATAACGAGCAGTACCGCAAGCTGATCAAGGGCTACATGCTGCGCCACAAGGTCAAGCCCGGCATTACCGGCTGGGCCCAGGTGAACGGCATGCGCGGCGAAACCGAGACGCTCGACAAGATGGAGCGCCGCATCCAGTACGACCTGGATTACCTGCGCAGCTGGTCGCTGTGGCTGGACCTGTACATCATCGCCAAGACCCTGAAGGTCGTGGTGTCGCGCGAGAACGCCTACTAGCCTTCCCTCGTCTCATCCCTGTTCATCCGTGTCTCACTTTCAAGACAGCGCCTGCGGGCGCTGTTTTGTTTGGCGGCCTGGTTTTTTGCCAGACCAGTTGACGGGTCAATACAAAAAGTTCACTATTGGTTGCGCTATCGTCAATGTTGTACAGATGTTAGCGTTGATAACAATTTACTTCCAATAGGAGAGGACGATGAGATTGAGACTATTGACCGCCGCCCTGTGCGCGGCGCTGGGCGCGTGCGGCGGCGAGCACAGTACGGGGGCGGGAAGCCAGACCCCCATGGCGGCCCCGGATGTACTGCTGGGCAGCACGGACACGGCGGTGGTTACCGCTACCAAAACGGCTGCCGATGAGGCGGCGGCGCCGTATTCGGCCGACGTGCCCAGCCTGAAGGCGCTGGCGCCATTCCCCATCGGGGTGGCGGTGGGGTGGGGCAGCGAGAGCGACAGTGTGACCAGCAATGCCCAGCGGCAGAGCTTGATCAAGCAGCACTTCAGCCAGATCACGCCCGGCAATATCATGAAGATGAGCTACCTGCACCCGACGGCGGACACCTTCAACTTCGCCCAGGGCGACGCCCTGGTGCAACTGGCGGGCGAGAACGGCGCCAAGGTGCACGCGCACACCCTGATCTGGCATTCCGACTACCAGGTGCCGGGCTTCATGAAAAGCTTCACCGGCGACAAGAACGCCTGGCTGGATATGCTTGGGACGCACGTGAAAACGATTGCAGGCCACTACGCCGGCAAAGTCAGCAGCTGGGACGTGGTCAATGAAGCCGTCAACGACGGCGGCGGCTACCGCAATTCGCTGTTCTACCAGCACACGGGCGCCGACTACATCGAGCAGGCCTTCGTGAACGCGCGCGCGGCCGATGCCCAGGCTGACCTGTACTACAACGACTACAACATCGAATCGGACGCGGCCAAGCTGAAAACCGTGACCGACATGCTCGACAGCTTCCAGGCGCGCAGCGTGTCGATCAGCGGAGTGGGCTTCCAGATGCACGTGTACATGGACTGGCCTTCGGTGTCGACCATCTCGGCCGCGTTCAAGAAAGTGGTGGACCGCGGCTTGAAGGTCAAGATCTCCGAGCTCGACGTGCCCATCAACAATCCCTACAGCTCGGCCTACAAGAGCGGCGACATCAAGCGCACCTACACGCTCGACCTGGGGCTGGCGCAGGGCAAGCGCTACTGCGAGATCGTCAAGGCCTACTTGGACACGGTGCCGCCCGCCCAGCGCGGCGGGGTGACCGTCTGGGGCATGATCGACAAGGACAGCTGGCTGATCTCGTCCCTGTTCAAGAACGCCCATGATGACTGGCCGCTGCTGTTCGACAGCCAGTACCAGGACAAGCCGGCCCTGCGCGGCGTGGCCAACGCCCTGGCGGGGCGCTCCTGCTCCGAGCTGACCCCGCCGCCGCCGCCACCGCCACCACCACCGCCACCACCGCCGACGCCCGTCACCAGTACCCTGCGCATCACTTCGGACTGGAAAGCGGGCTACTGCGCCGACGTCACGGTGAAAAATGCCGGCACGGCGGCCGTGGTGTGGAAGGTCGAGCAGCAGGTCGAGGGCCGCATCAGCAACCTGTGGAATGCCGACTTCACCCAGTCCGGCACCACCTTGACCGCGTGGGGCAAGCCGTATAACGCCACGGTCCAGGCCAACGGCACCCAATCGTTCGGTTTCTGCGCCACCCGCTAGGCGTTTGCAACATCGAGCCGTGGCGCCCGGCGCCGCGGCTGGTTGACGCCCACATGCTGTTACGGCAAGATCCTTTGGTTGCGCTATCTCGACAAATGTTTGCGGGTGTTTGCGTAACAAAAAATATCAATAAAATAAGAGGAGAACAGCATGCGAGAGAAATTGTTGATGTTGGGACTATGCGTCACGCTGGCAGCGTGTGGCGGGGGAGGGGGCGGTAGTGCCACCCCGGCCACGCCCACCACGCCCACCACGCCTACCACGCCCACCACGCCCACCACGCCCACTACGCCCGACACCCCGGCCACACCGCCCACGGGGAGCGTCTACAACGCCGGCGTGACCAGCCTGCGCAGCCTGGCCCCGTTTCCGGTCGGTGTCGCTGTCGGGTATGGAAACGAGGGCCTGTCCACCAGTGCCAGCGAGCGGGCCGTGGTCAAGCAGCACTTCAGCCAGCTCACGGCCGGCAATATCATGAAGATGAGCTATCTGCACCCGGCCGCCGACACATTCACCTTCACCCAGGCCGACGGGCTGATCCAGTTCGCCACCGAGAACGACATCAAGGTGCACGCCCACACCTTGATCTGGCATTCCGATTACCAGGTGCCGGCCTTCATGAAGAGCTTCAGCGGCGACAAGGCGGCCTGGCTGGCCATGCTGAAGACCCACGTGCAAACCATCGCCGCGCACTACGCCGGCAAGGTGAGCAGCTGGGATGTGGTCAACGAAGCATTGAACGACGGCGGCGGCTACCGCCCGTCGCTGTTCTACAAGAACACCGGCACCGACTATATCGAGCAGGCCTTCGTGAATGCGCGCGCGGTGGAACCGGCGGCCGACCTGTACTACAACGACTACAACATCGAGGCCGACGCCGCCAAGCTCAAGACCCTGACCGGGATGCTGGACGGCTTCAAGGCGCGCCAGGTGCCGATTTCCGGCGTGGGCTTCCAGATGCACATCTTCATGGACTACCCCTCCGTGCCGACCATCTCGGCGGCTTTCAAGGAAGTGGTGGACCGCGGCCTGAAGGTCAAGATCACCGAGCTGGACATCCCGATCAACAATCCGTTCAGCGCGGCCTACCAGGCGGGCGACATCAAGAAGACCTATACCCTGGCCCTGGGACTGGCGCAGACGAAGCGCTATTGCGAGGTCGTCAAGGCCTACATGGACACGGTGCCGCCCGCCCAGCGCGGCGGGGTGACGGTGTGGGGCGTGTCCGACCCCAGCAGCTGGCTGATGCAGGCGCTGTTCAACAACGCGCACGAGGACTGGCCCCTGCTGTTCGATGCGGGCTACCACGACAAGCCGGCCTTGCGCGGCGTGGCCGATGCACTGTCCGGCGCGCCTTGCACGGCAGACTAGGAAGGAAAAAACCGCGCTGTTAAAGGAACAGCGCGGGCACAGCGCGAGAACAGCGGGGCTTTTCCCCCTTTTAAGCGGCAATGCATGGCGCCCCTGCCGCGCTAGAATTTGATGATCTACTGCAACATTTGCGGTCAAATTCGGCGCGGCAAGGGAGCCAACATGAAGAAAGCATTAATCACCGGGGTCACCGGCCAGGACGGGTCGTATCTGGCCGAGTTCCTGCTGGAGAAGGGTTACGAAGTCCACGGCATCAAGCGCCGGGCCTCGCAGTTCAATACCGACCGCATCGACCACATCTACCAGGACCCGCACGTCCCGCACCAGAATTTCTTCCTGCACTACGGCGACC
>JBKHWY010000260.1:0-6542 GCA_046566285.1 Gammaproteobacteria bacterium
CACCGAGGTGAAGCCGCACGACAGGGCCACGTCGCCGATGCCCACGTCGCCGCGCGCCAGCATGCTGGTGGCGGCGTCCAGCTTGAAGCGCAGGATCTCGTCGTGCACCGAGCAGCCCAGCTCCTGGCGGAAGTAGGATTCGAGCGAGGAGCGCGAAATGCCGACGTAATCAGCCACCTGGCCGGTCTTGATGCCCTGGCAGGCGTACTGGCGGATGAAGTGGCGCGCGCGCATCACGTGCGGGTGCTTGGCCGCCTCGTGCTTCGAGGAGGCCAGCACGTTGATGCCGGCCGGGGGCACCAGGATGCGGGTATCGAGCAGGCGGGCGCCATTCAACATCTGGTCGAGCAAGTGGGCGGCGGCGCGCCCCATCTCCTGCGCGCCCTGGATCACGGAACTCAAGGGAATCCGGGTGAGCATGCGCGCCAGCGGATCGTTGTCGATGCCGATCAGGGCCACCTGCTCGGGCACTTCGATGCCGGCGATGATGCAGGCCTGCAGCAGCTGGCGCGCGCGCGCGTCCGTCACGGCGATGATGCCGACGGGTTTGGGCAGGCTGCGCAGCCACTTGATCTGCTGCTCGACCGCCTCGTCCCAGGACGGGGCGTTGGTATTGTGGCCGCGGTAGATCAGCGGGTCCATTTTGTCGCGCCGCATCAGCGAGCGGAACGCGTTCTCGCGCTCCTGCGCCCAGCGGTTTTCCATCGCTTCGGGCAGGCTGAAGCAGGCGAACTGGCGCAGGCCCATCTCGACCAGGTGGTCGTAGGCGAGCTTGACCAGCTTGTAGTTGTCGGTGGCGACGTAGGGCACGCCGGCCGGGTAGTTGCTCTCGTTTTCGTAGGAGCCGCCCACCGCGACCACCGGGGTGCGGCTGCGCGAGAGCGCCGCCTGCACGGCCGGATCGTCGAAGTCGGCGATGATGCCGTCGCCGTGCCAGTGCTCGATGCCCGGCAGGCGGCAGCGGAAGTCTTCTTCCAGGAACAGGTCCCAGGATGCCCGCGTGCTGGCCAGGTGCGCGGCAATGCCCGCGATGATTTCGCGATCGAAGATCTTGTTGGCATTGAACAGCAGCGCAATCCGGTGCGACTTGGGCATCTTGGTCATGGCGGGTCTCCTGAGGTGGCCTCGAGTAGTTGTGATCCGCCTATTATGCAACCGTCAGCTTGGCCGATTTCAGGTCCACGCTGTTGGGCCCCGCGTAGATGGTGAAGGTGCCCTTCTCGACCACGCGCTTCATGTCCGTGTTGTAGAACCACAGGTCGGTCGGCTTGATGTCGAAGCTGACCGTCTGCTTTTCCCCGGGTTGCAAGGTCACGCGCTTGAACTTCTTCAGTTCCAATAGCGGGCGGGTGACCGAGCTGACGTCGTCGCGGATATACACCTGCACCACTTCGTCGCCGGCCACCTTGCCGGTGTTGGTCACGTCCACCGACACCCGCGTGGTGCCGTTCACGCCGATGGTGGCGTTGGCCAGCTTCGGTTCGGACATCTCGAAGCTGGTGTACGACAGCCCGAAGCCGAACGGATACAGCGGCGTGGTGGCGCCATCGAGGTAGCCGCGACGCGCGCTCGGTTTGCGGTTGTAGAAGATCGGCAGCTGGCCGACGTTGCGGGCGATCGACACCGGGAGCTTGCCGCCCGGGTTGGCGCGGCCGAACAGCACGTCGGCGGCGGCGTTCCCGGTTTCCTCGCCCATGTACCAGCCTTCGATGATGGCGTCGGCGCGCTCGGCCAGGAGGTTGATCGACAGCGGACGACCGTTCAGCAGCAGCACCACGGTTGGTTTGCCCAGGTCGAACATCGCCTTGGCCAGGTCGTTCTGCTGGCCCATCAAATCCAGGCTATTGCGGTCGCCCAGGTGGTTGTCGGCCCAGGCTTCGCGGCTGGTCTGCTCGTTGTCGCCCAGGACCAGCACGATGGTGTCGGCCTGGCGTGCCGCTTCCACTGCTTGCGCGATCAGGCGGGCGTTCACGTCCGGCGCGGTGAAGACCACCTTGTCCTCGCCCCACTTGTGCCCTTCAGTGATGCGCACGCCTTCGGAGTACGCCACCGAAAAGCCTTGGGCCTTGCCTTCGGCTTCCAGGCCTTCCAGCACCGACACCACTTTCTTCGGCACGTCCGAATAGCCGCCGATCGGCGTGTCCTTGGCGTGGGTGCCCACCACCAGCAGGCGACCGACCTTCTTCGGCTGCAGGGGCAGCAGATTGCCCTTGTTCTTCAGCAGGACCACGCTGCGGGTGGCGGCGCGGCGCGCCAGGGCCACCGCTTCCGGCGTCGCGGTCAGGCTCTCGGCCAGGCTGGCATCCACGTAAGGCTGCTCGAACAGGCCCGCTTCGAATTTGAGTTTCAGCACGCGGCGCACGGCGGTGTCGATGTCCTTGGTGCTCACGCGGCCGGCCTTGACCGATTCGGCCAGGGTGGCGTAGCCGACCGGGTCGGGGGTCTCGATGTCCACGCCGGCCTTCAGGGCGCGCACGGCCGCTTCCGACGGGGTGGCGGCCAGCTTGTGGCGGGTGATCAGTTCATTGACGGCGAAGTAGTCGGACACGGCCACGCCCTTGAAGCCCCATTCGCCGCGCATGACGGTATTGAGCATCCAGGCGTTGGCGTGCGAGGGGACCCCGTCGATCTCGTTATACGAGGGCATCACCGCGCTGATATTGGTCTCGCGGATGATCTTTTCAAAAGGCGGGAAGAAGTCTTCGCGCAGGCCGCGCTCGCCCACGTTGGCCGGGCCGATATTGGTGCCGGATTCGGGCTGGCCGTGCCCGGTCAGGTGCTTGAGGGTGGCGAGCACCTTGTCTTTTTTGAGCGGCAGGGTGTCGCCCATGAAGCCGCGCACGGCGGCCTTGCCGATTTCGCCGCACACGTGCGGGTCTTCGCCGAAGGTCTCTTCGATGCGTCCCCAGCGCGGTTCACGCGCCACGTCCACCACGGGCGCCAGCGCCAGGTTGGTGCCGCGCGCACGCATTTCGCGCGCCGCGTGCGAGAAGATCTCCGTGACCATGTCGGTGTCGAACGAGGACGCCAGGCCGATCGCCTGCGGGAAGCTGGTCGCATCCTTGGCCACGTAGCCGTGCAACGCTTCCTCGTGCATCAGCATGGGGATGCCCAACCGGGTCTGCTCCACCGCCCACTTCTGCGCGGCGTTGACGTAGTCCGCGGTGTCCTTGGGGCCGCGGTTGACCTGCGAGCCGTTGTCGCCGGCATTGCCGTCGGCCGTGCCGGCCTGGCGGTCCGAGGGCCGGGCCAGCATGCCCAGGCCGTGCGGGAAGGCTTTCGAGGCGGCTGCGGCCGAGAAGTTGGCGGCCGCGTCCTGGATGGTGGTCTTTTTCTGCCACAGGCACTGCAGCTGCATGATCTTCTCGTCGAGCGTCATGCGCTTCAACAGATCCTCGATGCGCTGGGGGATGGGCGCGCCCGGGTTCTTGTACAGGGGTGCGCCGGCGGCCGCCAGGGCCGATGCGCCCGGCAGCAGGGTCAGACCGGCGGCGCCGCCGATCGAGGTCAGGAACTGCCTGCGTTGCATACTCATCAAAAGGGTCTCCTCTATCTTCGGCCTTTATAGGCAGGCCGTTCTCCATGGGTTGCTTCAGCGCCCCGGCAGATGGACGTTCGATTGTCCGGCTTGCCCGAGGCTGTCGCAATTACGAAATTGACCAACTCAGCGAATGATTCTCGGCAATGGGCTCGCTCTCATGCCCCTTCTTATGCCCCTTCTCATGCCCCCGTATCGAGGCGCGTGGGCGGGCGCATGCGCGGAGCGGCGTCGGACTGGCGCCGGATCAGCGAAAACTCCATCACCTGGTGCTGCGGCGCTTCGCTGCCGCCTTCACGGCGGGCGCGGATGATGCGCACCAGCGCCTGGGCGGCCGTTTCGGCCATCTCGGAAATCGGCTGGCGCACGGTGGACAGCTCCGGCCAGATGGTGGTGGCCAGGGCGGTGTCGTCGAAGCCGGCCACGGTCAGGTCGCCCGGCACGTCCAGCCCCATGCGGTGGGCGATGGCCACGGCGGCAGCGGCCATGTCGTCATTGCTGGCGAAGATGGCGGTGGGGCGCGTCTCCAGGCGCAGCAGGCGCTCGGCCGCGTCCAGGCCGGAGCGGTAGGTGAACAGGCCCTGCTCGATCAGTTCCGGCGCGCTCTCCGCGCCCTTCTCCTCGATGGCGGCCTTGAAGCCGGCCAGGCGGCGCGCGCTGGCGGTCTGGTTCGGGTGGCCCACCACGAAGCCGATGCGGTGGTGGCCCAGGGCGATCAGGTGACTGGTCATCACATACGCGGCCTGGTAGTCGTCGATGCTGACCGCCGACAGGCGCGCATCCGGCTGGCCGCAGGCCACCGCCACGGACGGGATGCCGGATGCGGCCACCAGCTCGATGATGGCCTTCACGTCGCACAGGGGCGGCGGGAGGATGATGCCGTCCACGCCGTTGGCGATCAGGCGCTCGGCGTGAGCCTTTTCGTGGTCGCCCGCCTCGCACTTCTCCACCAGCAGCTGGACGTTGTTCAGGCTCGCGTGGTTCAGGAGGCCCACCAGGAATTCGGACAGGTAGCCCGCGCTGGGGTTGGAGTACAAGAAGCCGATGCGGATCGGCTTGGACCCGGCCAGCCGGCGCGCGGCCTGGTTGGGCGCGTAGTTCAGGGCGGCGACGGCGGCAAACACCTTGTCGCGCGTCTTGGCGCGGACCGACGATTTATCGTTCATCACGCGCGACACGGTCATCGGCGATACCCCCGCCAGACGGGCCACGTCGGCCATGGTGGGAGCATCGGTACTGGTTTGGCTGGAGGGCGGCTGGATCATCATGTTCGTCAGGGCTCAAAAAATGTTAATCGATCTTGCAAAACTGCATCATTCCTGCCGAATGTATCACAGCGCGACAGTCGCCTTGTCGGCCGTGATGGTTCCCCAACCTCGCGCAGCGTCGCCACCCGCTGCATAACAGGTGCTAACCCAAAAATGATAGCGCGATCATCCGAGTGTACGTCTGGAGCAATGTTGTTGTCAACGAATGTTATAAAAATGGTAGAACAATTTCGCAACTCGTCCTTGGATATGCCAAATCGCTATGGCATACTCAAAAGATTGCGCTATCAAACAGCGTTCTGGAATTGTCAAGACAGGTCGATATTGACGCGATAGCCCATGCGGGTGCTGCAGCGGGCCGATTGCGCTATCAGATAAAAACCACGGGAGACACGATGTACAGGATTCGACTCTGGCTGCTGGCAGCCGTGCTGGCCGCCGTCCACAGCGCAGGCTGGGCGGTGGAAGAAGACGGCTACGACTTGTGGCTGCGTTACCGGCCCTTGCCCAAGGCCGCGCTGGCGCCCGTGAAAGCGCACGCGGCCAGCATCGTGGTGGCCGGCGCGCCCACCCCCACCACCGAGGCGGCGGCCGCCGAACTGCAACGCGCCCTGCAGGCCATGCTGGGTAAACCGATCGAGCGCGAAGCCGCCGTTCACGATGGCGCGCTGGTGCTGGCCACGCCGGCCACCCTGCCCGCGCTGGCCGCACTGAAATTCCCGCTGGACGGCCTGGGCGAGGAAGGCTACGTGCTGCGCGCCACCCGCCTGGACGGGCACCGCGTCACGCTGATCGCCGCCAACAGCGACAAGGGCCTGCTGTACGGCGCCTTTGCCTGGCTGCGCGCGGTCAATACCGGCGTGCGGCTCGATGCCCTGGACGTGCGCGCCGCGCCGGCATTGCAGCTGCGCGTGCTGAACCACTGGGATAACCTGGACCGCACGGTGGAACGGGGCTATGCGGGCCAGTCGATCTGGAACTGGTGGAACCTGCCGGACATCCTGGACCGCCGCTACGTCGACTACGCACGCGCCAACGCCTCGCTCGGCATCAACGGCACGGTGCTCAACAACGTCAACGCCAAGGCCGAGATGCTCTCGCCCGCCTTCATCGCCAAGAGCGCCGCGCTGGCGAACGTGTTGCGCCCATACGGCATCAAGGTCTACCTGTCGGTGCGCTGGTCCACCCCGCTGGAACTGCATGAAACCAACACCGCCGACCCGCTCGACCCCAGCGTGGCCCAGTGGTGGATGGCCAAGGCCGACGAGATCTACCGCGCCATTCCCGACTTCGGCGGCTTCCTGGTGAAGGCCAATTCCGAAGGCCAGCCCGGCCCGCAGGACTACCACCGCAACCATGCGGACGGCGCCAACATGCTGGCGCGCGCGCTGGCCCCGCACAAGGGCGTGGTGATGTGGCGCGCGTTTGTCTACGCCGAGGACAAGCCGACCGACCGCGCCAAGCAGGCCTACGACCAGTTCAAGCCGCTCGACGGCGCTTTTGCCCCCAACGTGGTGGTGCAGGTGAAGAACGGGCCGATCGACTTCCAGCCGCGCGAACCCTTCCACCCGCTGTTCGGCGCCATGCCCAAAACGTCCCTGATGATGGAATTCCAGATCACCAAGGAGTACCTGGGCTTTTCCACCCACACGGCTTACCTGGGCAGCATGTACGAAGAGGTGCTCGACAGCGACACCCATGTGCGCGCGGGCGCCAGCGTGGCGCGCATCCTGATG
>JBKHWY010000261.1:0-6507 GCA_046566285.1 Gammaproteobacteria bacterium
CAGGTCGGCCTGCTGGGACTGGATTTCGCCACCCGCCGCCGCAACCGCGCCAATGGGGTGGTGAGCACCGCCGCCGCTGGCGTAACCACGGTCCGTGTGCAGCAAAGCTTCGGCAACTGCCCGCAGCACATCCAGCGGCGCCAGGTGCATCGGCTTGCGCCACCCGGACAGCACGTGAGCGCTGCGCCCCACGTCGCCAGCACCCTGGACGCACGCGCCCGCCGGCTCGTGGCCGAGGCCGATACCTTCTTTGTTGCCACCACGGGCGGCGGCTTCGGCATCGATATCTCGCACCGCGGCGGGCCCGCCGGGTTTGTGACGATCGATGGCGATACCTTGACGGTGCCGGACTTCAACGGCAACCGCTTCTTCAATACCCTGGGCAATTTGCTGCTCGACGCGCGCGCAGCCCTGCTGTTCATCGACTTCGACCAGGGCCACCTGCTGGAGTTGCGCGGTCGGGCCGAGGTCTTGTGGCAGATCAAACCCGGGACGGTGGGGCAGGCCGATGGCCGGCGCTGGCGCTTCCATCCGGACAGTGCCGTGTGGACCGAAGCGGCCCTGCCGCTGCGCTGGGAGCCGCTGGCGCAGGAGGGGGCGCTTCGGTAAGGCGGGCGAGGCCGAGCTATAATCCTCCCTTTGGGCGCCCCGGCGCCCCGCCAGTCCCCTCAAGACCATCAGGATTCCAGCATGCCGAACGACGATTCGACCTCCGGCGATCAAGCCCCCGCTTATCAACCTGCCCAGGTGCCGGTCTCGGAACGCATCCGCCAGCGCCTGACGGCCAGCAACACCCGCTTCCACGCCAACGACAACATCGCCGACTTCATCGAGGAAGGCGAGCTGGCCCAGCTGGTGGACGAGGTCAGCGCCAAGCTGCAGGGGGTGCTGGAAAGCCTGGTGATCGACACCAACAGCGACCACAACACCGTCGATACGGGCCGCCGCGTGGCCAAGATGTTCGTCAACGAAGTGTTCGGCGGGCGCTATGTGCCGATGCCGCCGGTGACGGAATTTCCCAACGTCTCGCACCTGAATGAATTGATGATCGTCGGTCCGATCACCGTGCGCAGCGCCTGTTCGCATCACCTGTGCCCGGTGATCGGCAAGGTGTGGATCGGTGTCATGCCCAACGAGCACTCGAACCTGATCGGCCTGTCGAAATACGCCCGCATTGCGCAGTGGATCATGGGCCGTCCGCAGATCCAGGAAGAAGCCGTGGTCCAGCTGGCCGACGTGCTGCAGGAAAAGATGCAGCCGGATGGCCTGGCCGTCGTGATGGAAGCGGACCATTTCTGCATGCAATGGCGCGGCGTGAAGGATATGGACGCTAGAATGGTCAACAGCGTGATGCACGGTTCCTTCCTGAAGGACCCGTCGCTGCGCCGCGAGTTCCTCTCGCTGATCAAACGCTAACGTCCCCTTCCGGAGGCCATCATGCTCGTCCGACTCCTGTATGCCAGCCGCGTCAATGGCGAACTGCCCTGCGACCAGATCCATTCGATCATGCAGCAGTCGCACGCGAACAATCCGCGCCAGGGCATTACCGGCATCCTGTGCCACACCGATCACGTGTTCATGCAGGTGCTCGAAGGCGGGCGCGAGAAGGTCAATGCCCTGTACGCGGCCATCCTGCGCGATCCGCGCCATGCCGACGTGATGCTGCTGACCTATGAAGAGATCGACGAGCGCAAGTACGCCGGCTGGACCATGGGCCAGGTCAATCTCGCCAAGGTCAACCCTTCGATCCTGCTGCGCTTTTCCGACATGCCCGGGCTCGACCCGTACGCGCTGCCGGGCCGCAGCGTGCTGGCGCTGATCGACGAACTGGTGGCGGCCGCCGCCATCATCGGCCGCTCCTGAGCCGCCCGTGCGCCAGCCCGGCGCACTCCCTACGCGGACCGCACTCAAAACTGACCGCACTCAAAAAAAAACCGCTCCCGAAGGAGCGGTTTTGCGTTGGCTTGTCCGTGAATCAGAACTTGTAGCGCAGGCCCAGCAGCAGTTCGCGGCCGGTGACGTTGTTCACCACCACGCTGTTGCGGGCGCGGCTGACGAACTGGTCGTTTTCCTCGTTGGTCAGGTTGACCCCTTCCAGCGTGGCTTCCAGCTTGTCGTTGAACTTATACGACAGCGACAGGTCTACGTTAAGCGACTTGTTCTTGCCTTCCACGTCGTTGTTGTTCTGCCCTGGCACGCGGGTCAGGAACGCCTCGCGCTCGGAAGCCGACACACGGGCGCTGAACTTGCCGTCATCGTAGTACAGGGTGGCGTTCCACGATTTCGGCGACAGGCCCAGCAGATTGTCGGTCACGGTGCCGGACGACGTCGGCGAGATCACGTACTGGATGTTGGACTTCACTTTCGTGTAGTTCAGCAGGGTACCGAAGTTCTTGCCCCAGCCCGGCAGGAAGGTGAACGGCTGCTGGTAGTTCAGCTCAAAGCCGCGCAGCCGGCCGCCGTCCGTATTGATCGGCGCGGTCACCTGGAACACTTCGTCGCCGGTGAAGTTCGACGGCAGCAGGTTCATCGGCAGGCCAGTATTCTTGAACACCACATTGCTGCGGATGCTCTGGATATAGCTGTCGATGTTCTTCTGGAACAGGCCCAGGCCGACGAAGGCGTTCTTGCCGAAGTAGTATTCGAAGTTGGTGTCGAAGGTCTTGGCGCGGAACGGTTTGAGCAGCGGATTGCCCGAAGTGATCGACAGGGTGCCGGTGGTGGCCACGGTGCCGCCCGGGGTCAAGTTACCCAGTTGCGGACGGGTCATCACCTTGGCCGCAGCGACGCGCCAGATCAGGTTCGGGGTCAGGGTGGCGGCCAGGTTGAATGCCGGCAGCACATCCTTGTAGTCGTTTTCCACGGTCACGGCGGTGCCGCCGCCGGTGGCCTGGTAGCCGGTGGCGCTCAGCTGGGTTTCCACGTAGCGCACGCCGGCGTTACCGCGGATCGGGATGCCGGCCACATCGAGGGTGTACTCGGCCATCAGGAACAGGCCGTTGTCTTCCTCGGTGACGGAACGGTTGTTGCCGCGGGCATTGCCGTTGGTGATCGACGACAGGGTGAAGTCGCCTGGGCCGCCGGCCGGACCGCTCTTGATGCAGTTGCAGTAGATGTCGTAGGCCTGGGCGATGGCGTTCAGGTTCGGGATCACCCAGCCGGTCGGGGTGCCGGCGGGCATGTCCAGACCACGGCCAAAGCCGTTGATGCTGGTGGTCAGGCTGGCCACGGTGGTGCCGGCGGCCGGGGCGAAGATGGTGTCGCCCTGGTTGACGCGGCGGAACTCATACGAATCGAAGGAGAACTTCTTGTAGTCGTAACCGCCCTTGATGGTCAGCTTGTCCGGAATCGCATCCCAGGTGATGTCGCCGTGCAGCACGTCGTTGCGATTGGTCGCGCCTTGCGGACGAATCCGGATTTCGCTCGGGCTGGTGTTCGGGATCGTGGCCGCCTGGGTGCCGGTGGTCGCGCGCGGTACGCCCACGAGCGTCAATGCGCCGCCCGGCTGGGTCACGTCGAACGGATAGGTGATCACCGGCAGGCGGTCGTTGCCGCGGAAGTCGATGCCGTAGCCGTTCACGTTGAGCGCGTCGAGCGTGGTGGTGGTCTGCACCGGATTACGGAATTTCGAGGTGGCGCGGCCCACGCGGGTGGTGAAGCGCACGGTGTCGCTGACCTTCTGGTCCCAGGTCAGGGTCGGCTGGGTGAAGGTGGTCGACAGTTCGTCGTAGCGCGATTCGGCGCGGATATCGACGCCGTTGTACAGGCCGTACAGCAGGTTGCCGTTCGCACCGTATTCGGTTTTCACCACGCTGGTCTGCGGCTTGCCGCCCTGGCTGGCGCTGCGCGAGAAGGAAATCGCTTCCAGGAAGTCTTCCTGGCGGGTGGCTTCCAGCTTCGAGTACAGCATGTCCAGCGTCAGCAGGCTGCCCTGGGCCGGACGCCATTGCACCGACGCGGTCAGGCCCAGGCGGTCCTGGTCGTGGGTCAGGCGGCCATAGCGCGGCAGGCGCGGATGGTAGTTGTTCGGGTCGCTGGCGGTGTTGTAGGCGGCAATCGACTCCGGGGTGCCGGCCAGGCGCGGCACGCCCTGGGCGGCCGGGCCGCAGGTGGTTGCGGTCGAGTTGGTCGGATTGGCCGGGGTCACGCCGGTGGGGGCGCACCAGCCGCCCGACGACGGGCCGTTATCGTAGCGCACGGTCGAGAAGCCTTCCTCGAACACATTGCGCTTGGAGTAGGCGCCCGACAGCACGACGCCGAATTTGCGGTCCTGGCTGACACTACCCAGCAGGAAGGCCACGCGCGGATCGGTTTTCTTGGACAGGTCGTTGTAGCGGCCCTTGACGGCCACGGTGCCGTTGAAGCCCTTCTTCATGTCGAGCGGACGCATGGTCTGCAGGTCGACGGTGGCGCCCAGCGAACCTTCGTCCACGTCCGCCTGCGAGCTCTTGCGCACGGTCAGGGAGTTGAACAGTTCGGATGGGAAGACGTTGAAGTCGAAGCCGCGCGAACGGTTGGCGCCGCCCGAGCTGTCGGTGCCGCCGGTGGTCGCCAGACCTTCGATGCCGTTGATTCGCACGCGGGTGAAGTCCTGGCCCAGGCCGCGCACGGTGATGCTGCGGCCTTCGCCGGCGTCACGATCGATCACCACGCCTGGCACGCGCTGCAGCGATTCGGCCAGGTTGGTATCGGGGAACTTGCCCATGTCTTCGGACTTGATCACGTCGACAATGCCGTTGTCTTCGCGCTTTTTGTTCAGCGCGCTTTCCAGCGAGGCACGCAGGCCGGTCACGACCACCTGCTGCGGTGCGTCCGGAGCGGGGGTCTGGGCGTACGCAGCGTTGATGGAGAGAGCAAGAATGGACACGGAAGTGCTGCCGATAAAGCGAGCGGCGGATTTTCCGAGCCCCAAAGAATTGGTATGAAAGCGCATCAACATCTCCTATGGTTTTATGTCGATCCAGGCCCGGCGGTTCTTCCGGTGCCGCCGTGTTTCCTGGATGAGGCCGGTCTGCAAGTCGCGTGTTGAAAACATCACGAAAAACAGATTAGCAATTCATTTAAACACGAAGTTACGTTGTCCTTACACAACCTAATGCAAAAAAATCCAAGGTCGATACATATGAACAACAGTGCGAAAGCACCCAATTGCTCTCTTCTTACGCCAAGCTGACGGTAACCATCAATCAACAATGATCATCTCGACAATTGGCATTGTCAAAACAATCTGTTTGGCTGGTTGATCAGTTGGGCGAAAAAACAACAATTGGTCAGGCCACAATGCGGGCTTGTCGTACTGACAAGCCCATGTGGTCAGTCCAGATACGCGGCGCGTGCCGCGTACTGGCTGCATGGAGCTGGAATTACTGTGCCGCGCTGATGGCGACTTTGACGGGAGAGTTGGCGCGCCGGGCGGCGGCGGCCACGTAGTTCTCCCACTGCTGGCGGGTGGTGATCTCGCCGGCGCGGCTCCAGGCGGCGCCGACCAGGTAGCGCAGCGGCTTGCCCGAGGACACGCTGGCCACGGCCAGCTGGTTCAGCGCGTCTTCCGCGAACTCGGCGCCCGGCACCACCACAGCGGTGCCGAACGCGCCATTGCTGGCCTGCTCGATCCATTGCATCAGCGCGCCATCCTCCTTGCGGGTGATGAGCGCGATCTTCGGATCCTGGCCCTTGTCGGTCGGGGTCTTGTTCAAGCCCACCGCCGCCTTCAGTTCGGCGGGCCCGGTGAACGTGAACGTGCTTTCGATCTGGTCCAGGTAGTGGCCGGCATCGACGGTGAAGCGCTTGACTTCGGACACTTGCGTGCCGGCGGCATCCCAGCCGTCGTAGCTCAGTTCGAACACGGCGCGCACCGGGCCGTTGGTCAGTATCTTCCACGACTTGAAGTTCACGCCCGTGTAGAGCTTGCTGCCATCCCACACGCCGGTGCCGCCCGCCCCGCGCGACTTGCCGACCTGGTACATGTCCATGCCTTCGCCTTCGTCGGTATGGTAGTGGTCGTGGCCCTTGTTGTACCAGCGGTCGACGATCGGATAGCTGACCCGCTTGGACCAGATATCCAGGCCGCTGGTGACCAGGACTTCCTTGCCGCTGCCCGGTGGCGCCGGCGCGGCCAGGGCCGGGCCGTAGGTGCGGTGCGCAACCTTGTCGTTTTCCCAGGCGAAGTCGTCCAGGCGCTCCGGCACGAAGCGCGCGAACGCCTTGGTCGGGAACACTGGCGAGACCTTGTCGGTTTTCTCGATGGTGAAGCTGGCGCTTTTCTCGCCGGCCTTGAAGTCATGCTGGAAAATCAGTTCGCCGTAGGCCACGCCGATGCCTTGCGGGTCCTTCGACAGTGGCGCCACGTTGGTGACCTGATAGGGCAGCACGCGCCCTTTGGCGTCCTTGACGGCGATCTTCTGGATCAGCGCGCCGGGCAGGGCGGCCGCTTCGTGCGCGAAATAGGCCAGCATCTGCGCCTGCAGCAACGGGTTGCCGACCATGTCCGGCGAGGCGCCATTGTAG
>JBKHWY010000262.1:0-277 GCA_046566285.1 Gammaproteobacteria bacterium
CGCATGCAAACGCGCGAGCGCGCGGCTAGGGATGTTTTAAAATAGTAACTTTAGAAGCGGCAAGCATTGTTAATGCAAGGCTTGATATACACAACAGCCGCTCACAGCTTACGAACAAAAGAAAGAGTCAATGAAAATCTATCCCGTAATCCTGTCGGGCGGCGCCGGAACGCGCCTGTGGCCGCTGTCGCGCGCGGTCCTGCCCAAGCAGCTGCTGCCGCTGGTGAGCGACCGGACCATGTTGCAGGAAACCGTCCTGCGCGTATCCGGCTGGCCC
>JBKHWY010000262.1:295-6501 GCA_046566285.1 Gammaproteobacteria bacterium
ACCTGGCCGCGCCCTTGCTGGTGTGTGGCAACGAGCACCGCTTCCTGGTGGCCGAGCAGATGCGCGAGATCGGCATCACGCCGCTGGGCATCCTGCTGGAACCGGCCGGGCGCAACACCGCGCCCGCCGTGGCCGCCGCCGCCCATTACCTGGCCGCCATCGATCCCGAGGCCGTGATGCTGGTCCTGCCGGCCGACCACGTGATCGAAAAGCCGGGCGTGTTCGCCCAGGCCGTGGGGCACGCCGCCCGGCTGGTCGAGGGCGGGGCGCTGGCGACCTTCGGCATCGTGCCGCAAGGTCCGGAAACGGGATACGGCTACATCCGCCGTGGCGAACCGGCTGGCGGCTCCGAACATTGCTACCAGGTCGCGCAGTTCGTCGAAAAGCCGGACCGCGACACCGCCCAGCGCTTTCTCGACGATGGCGGCTACTACTGGAACAGCGGCATGTTCCTGTTCCGCGCCGCGCGCTACCTGGCCGAACTGGCGCAGTTCGCCCCTGCGATCGCGGCGGCGTCCGAGACGGCCGTCAAGCAGGGCTACCGCGACCTGGACTTCTGCCGCCTGGATGAGGCGGCCTTTGCCGGCTGCCCGTCCGATTCGATCGACTACGCGGTGATGGAACGCACCAGCGCGGCCGTGGTGGTGCCGGCTGACATCGGCTGGAGCGACGTCGGTTCCTGGTCGGCCCTGTGGCAGGTGCAGCGCGGCGACGCCGCCAGCAACCCGGACGGCAACGTGCAGCGCGGGGACGTCTACCTGGACGGCGTGAGCAATTCCCTGGTGCGGGCGGAAAGCCGCATCGTGGCGGTGGTCGGCGTGGACAACCTGATCGTCGTCGAGACGCCGGACGCGGTGCTGGTGGCGCACAAGGACCAGGTCCAGCGCGTCAAGCAGGTGGTGGACCACCTGAAGTCGAAGGAGCGCACCGAGCACCTGCACCACACCAAGGTGTATCGCCCCTGGGGCTATTACGAAGGCATCGACTCGGGCGACCGTTTCCAGGTCAAGCGCATCACCGTCAAGCCGGGTGAAAAGCTGTCGCTGCAGATGCACCACCATCGCGCCGAGCACTGGGTGGTGGTGAGCGGCACCGCGCGCGTGACCTGCGGGGAGAAGGTGAGCCTGCTGGCCGAGAACGAATCGACCTACATCCCGATCGGCATGAACCACCGGCTGGAAAATCCGGGCAAGGTGCCGCTGCACATCATCGAAGTGCAATCGGGGAGCTACCTGGGCGAAGACGACATCGTGCGCTTCGAGGACGTGTACAAGCGCGCCTGATCAAGGTTGTCAGGTAAGAAAGGAAGCGCCGGCTTCCTTTTTTTTCGACCGTCGCGCTGGGCGGTGTATGAAGCAGGGATACACACGGTTGCAAAACAGTAATATCTTGATAACGTTTTAGGCTATCATAGGGGCTGTTCTGTTGTGATAACAATCATTCATACACCAGGAGTCTTTCGATGAACCTCAAACATGCTGTGGCCGGGATGGCGCTGTTGCTGGGCGCCGCGGCCGCGCAAGCCGATACCTACAGTTACACCGGCGACACCACGGGCGGGCCGGTCGTGCATCGCCCGATCACGCGCACGCGCTTGTCCGACGTCGGTACTGCAGTGCCATACCACGCCCTGCAGTTTTCCGTCGATCTGTCGGGCTTGTATTCGCTTAACAGCGTGAGCTATACCGCCGACTTCGACAACTACACGGCCTTGTATCACGACAGTTTCAATCCGCAGGATCCGCTGGCCAATCTGATCCTGACCAACGACGACTACAAGCGCATCCCGTATGTCTCCGGTTTCGACCTGAACCTGGTGGCAGGCACGCCTTACGTGTTCCTCAACCTGGGTTTCGAGAACTCGGACGTGGGCCAATTCGAGGCCACCATCAGCGGGGCAGGGCAGATCCTGGTGGGCACGCTGCCGGTACCGGAACCGGACAGCTGGCTGATGCTGGCGGGCGGCCTGGGCGTATTGGCCATGTTGCGCAAACGCCACGCGGCAAACGGTTGACGCCGCTTCCATGTTTTTTTGGCCGCGCGGCCGTTGAATATTCTGGCGACATACAAATTCTTACAATTTTGCGTTTTTTGTGTCGCCTATTCAATACGTTGCCATAACAAATATTCAGTTACCGTGCGGATATGTTCTGCGAAAAATCAGTAACTGTGCTCATCCGTAGCTAAAAAAGCTGAGCGCGCGAAACGCTTACTTCTTGTAACGATATTTCTCAATCAAAATAATTTCCACACGTATAGAATTCGGTCCGTTGATCGAATTTTGACGTGAGGAAACATGTTCGCCACCCTTTCGCGCCGCCTCGTCGCCCGCGCACTCGCCACGGCAGCCGCTGCCGCCCTGGCCACCCTGCTGACCGCCTGCGGCGGCCAGGATCAAGGCCCCAGCACCGCCCAAAACCCTGTAGTGGCCGCTGACGTCAGCATGGCCATGCCTACCTCCCAAATGGAATCGACCGTCGTCACCATGCACGGCGGCGGCGCTTCCGTGATTTCCACCGAGGGCGACAACCCGGCCCTGGCCACCGAGGAAGAGCGCCAGCAGATGGCCCTCAGCATGGTCGAATACGAAAAATCGTACTCGATCGAGATGAACCGCCAGCACGACGAATGGGTCGCGCGCCAGAAGGCTGCCGAGGAAGCCATCCGCAACGGCAGCACCGAAGGCTGCCTGGACCCGAGCGGCTACGATTGCCCGGTCGAAGGCAAGGAGTAATCCACGCGCCGCGCCCGGCGGCGCTCGGTCGCGCGGGGCGCCCGCTATAATCGCCGCTCCACGGCGTCTCCGTGGAGCCGCGCCAGGTCGGCGACCTGGATCATGAGCCTTTCGCACATGCTTCAACGCCTTGCACCGCCAGCGACCTTCGTCCCGTCCCTGTTCCTGCTGTTCCTGCTGTTCCTGCTGTTCGTGTTGTCCCTGGCCGCGCCCACACGGGCCTACGCCCAGTTCACCGCCCCGCGCGGCCTGCAGAGCGCCCAGCTGGCCATTGTCATCAATGATGCCGATCCCGACAGCGTGGCGGTGGGCGCCTACTACCGCAAGGCGCGCCAGCTGCCCGCCGCCAACGTGGTGCATGTCTCGATTCCCGGCAAACCCAAGCGCATCGATCCGAACCAGTTCGCGCGCCTGCGCGAGAAGATCGACAGCCAGCTCCCCGCTGGCATCGAAGCCGTCCTGATGGTGTGGACGGCGCCGTACGCCGTCAACTGCAATTCGATCACCTCGGCCTATACCCTGGGCTATGACGAGGCCCAATGCCGCAACGGCTGCGCCGCCGGCAAACCCAGTCCCTACTACAACGCCAACGTGGCGCGCCCGTTCAGCGAATTCGGCATGCGCCTGTCCATGCTGCTGCCCACCGACTCGGTGGCTGATGCGAAGGCCCTGATCGACCGCGGCGTGGCCAGCGGCTTTCGCACCGTGCCGGCCAGCGCGTATTACCTGGTCACGTCGCAGACGGCGCGCAACTCGCGCGCGCCGATGTTCCCGCGCAGCGCCGCCATCCCGGCGCGCAAGTTCACCATCAAGACCGCACGGGCCGACGTTCTCGAGGACAAGCACGACATCATGGTCTACCAGACCGGCGTGGCCAAGGTCGACAAGCTCGATACCTTGACCTTCCTGCCGGGCGCGCTGGCCGACCATCTGACGTCCTTCGGCGGCGACCTGCTCGGCACCGACCAGATGAGCAGCCTGCGCTGGCTGAAAGCCGGCGCGACCGCAAGTTATGGTACTGTCAGCGAACCGTGCAATCACTGGCAGAAATTCCCGCAGCCGGCGGTCCTGCTGCAGCATTACCTGAACGGCGCCAGCGCGATCGAAGCGTACTGGCGCAGCGTGGCCTGGCCGGCGCAGGGCCTGTTCATCGGCGAGCCGCTGGCCGCGCCGTACCGGAGATGAGTGTCCGGGCCTGGAACTTGAAGTGGCTGTGTAAGGGCGCCGCCCAGTCGGTGCGCGTCATCACCTTGTAACGTTGTGCAACTAGTATCCGCTGGGCTTTGTCACCGTTAAGTGTGTACTGCCTGCCGTCCAGGCAGGGCAGGCCACACTTAACGGTGACAGAGCGACCCGTTTTCTTTGCGAAGACGGCGCCGCACCGTTGTTCGTTCCGATTCACCTCACTGACGGACGTGCCATGACCCTTTTTCCACCTGCCCGTACGCCACTGCTGGCCCCAGTGCTGGCAAGCTTGCTCGCCGCCCTGGCCGCTCCCGCCGGCGCCACTTCCACCCTGGTCATCAGCCAGGTCTACGGGGGAGGGGGCAACAGCGGCTCGGTGTTTTCCAACGACTTCATTGAACTCTTCAACCGGGGCGACACCCCCATCGACCTGACTGGCAAGAGCGTGCAGTACGCCTCCAGCAGCGGCGCCACCTGGGCCGTGACGCCTTTGCCCCAACGCGTGCTGCAGCCGGGCCAGTACCTGCTGGTGCAGGAGGCCAGCGGCGCCGACACCACCCGGCCGCTGCCGACCCCGGACGCCAGCGGCACGCTCACGCTGGCGTCCGGCTCCGGCAAGGTCGCCCTCAGCAGCGGCACTACGCCGCTTTCCGGCGCCAACCCGGCCAGCGGGGTGCTCGACCTGCTGGGCTACGGCAGCGCCAACGCGGCCGAAGGCATGGCCGCGCCCCAGCTCTCCAACAGCACGGCCGCAAGGCGCGCGGACGCCTGTGTCGATACGGACCAGAACAGTGCCGACTTCATCGCCGCCACGCCCACGCCGCGCAGCAGCAGCAGTCCCGCCACCCCGTGCGGCGCGCCGGCGGCCGCGCCCATCGTGCCTGCCTGTCCCGATACCCTCGGCGTGCGGCAAGGCGCGGCAGGTGCGGTGCTGTTGTCCGCGCAGGACGCCGACAGCATCGTCAACGGCGCGGCGATTACCGCCGGCGCCGTGCCGGGCGTGAGCCTTGGACCCGTAACCAGCGCCAGCGCGATGGGCGCCACCGCCAGCGTGGAGCTGCGCGCGGGCCCGAGCCTGGCCCCCGGCGCCTGGCCGGTGGTCGTCACCTTCACCAATGACGCCGGCCAGTCGGCCAGCTGCGCCGTCACGGTGGCGGTGGCCGGTGTGCAGACCATCCCGCAATTGCAGGGCAGCGGCGCCACCAGCCCGTTCGCCGGCACGGTCCAGACCACCCAGGGCGTGGTCACCCATCTGCTTGCCAGCGGCTACTTCCTGCAGGACGAAACAGGCGACGGCAACCCGGCCACCTCGGACGCCATCTTCGTCTATACGGGCGCCGCGCCCACGCTCAGGGTGGGCGACCTGGTGCGCGTCACCGGCACCGTCACCGAGTACAAACCGGCGGGCGCGGCACGCAGCTACACCGAGATCAAGGACGTGAGCGTGTCCGAGGTGCTGGGGAGCGGGCGCACGATCGCGCCGGTCAACGTGGCCTTCGCGGCCACCGGCGGCAAGCTCGATCACCTGGAGGCCATGCTGGTCAGCTTCACCGATGCGCTCACGGTCAATGGCACCGACGCTCTGGGCGAGCGCGGTGAACTGGCCCTGTCCAGCGGCCGGCGCGAGACGCCCACCAACCGCTATCGTCCCGGCACGCCGGACGCGCTGGCGCTGGCAGCGGCCAATCTGGACAACCGCATCACGCTGGACGACAGCCTGTTCGTCGCCCCCGCCGTGGTGCCTTACCTGGGCGCGGACGGCACCGTGCGCGCCGGCGACACCGTCAGCGGCCTGACCGGCGCGATCGATTACGGCGCCCTGGGCGGAGGTGGCGCCGGCTTCAAGCTGCAGCCGACCGTGGCGCCGGTGTTCTCGCGCACCAATGCGCGCGCGGCGCCACCCCAGCTCGCGGCAGGCAATGTGCGCGTGGCCAGCGCCAACGTGCTCAACTTCTTCACGACCTTCACCGATGGCACCGACGCCTGGGGCCGCACGGGGCAGGGCTGCCGGCTGGGCGCCAGCACGAGCAAATCGAACTGCCGGGGCGCCGACAACCTGGCCGAATTCATCCGCCAGCGCGACAAGATCGTGGGCGAACTGAAAGTTATCGATGCCGACGTCGTGGGCCTGATGGAAATCCAGAACAACGGCGACATCGCGGTGGACTACCTGGTGCAAGCTCTGAACGCCGCCATTGGCCACGACGCCTATGCCGTGGTGCCGCAGCCCGCCGCCACCGGCACGGATGCCATCCGGGTGGCGATGATCTACAAGCCGGCCACGCTG
>JBKHWY010000263.1:0-6482 GCA_046566285.1 Gammaproteobacteria bacterium
CCTGCCGGTCGATCCCATCACCGACAGCACCAGCACCTGGATCGTGGAGCCGCCGGAAGACCCGACCAAGGGTGGCGTGTACACCATCCGCAGCGGCGCGCCGGGGAATGACCGCAGCGGCAAGCCTTATTCGCAGTGGTAGCGGGGCGGCGATGAAGGGTCAGCGCGGCTTCACCTACCTGGGCCTGATGATCCTGTTGACCATCATCGGCCTGGTGGGGGCGGCCAGCCTGAAGGTGGGTTCGCTCCTGCAGCGCGCGGCCGCCGAGGAGGAATTGCTGGAAATCGGCGCGCAGTTCAGCGCGGCCTTGAAGAGCTATGCCGACGCCACCCCGCGCGGCCAGCCGCCCCAGCCGAAAACCCTGCAGGACCTGCTGCGCGATCCGCGCTACCCCGGCGTGCGCCGCCACCTGCGCAAGATCTTCGTCGATCCCATCACCGGCAAGGCCGAGTGGGGCGTGATCTACATCGGCGACAAGACCGGCGTGCTGGGGGTGTACAGCCTGTCGGACGCCGAGCCGCTGAAGGTCGCCAACTTCGATACGCGCTTTACCAACCTCGAGAACAAGAAGAAGATCTCGGACTGGAAATTCATGCTGCCGGGGCAGTCCGGCCCCATCGTGGTGACCGGCACCGGGGTGGGCGGGCCGTCGCTGTATCCGCCCAAGTCGCCGGTGCAGCAGGGGACCCCGCCGGCATTTGCCGCCACGGCCCCGCCCCCGATGCCGCCGGCGCCGCCCGCTGCGCCTCCATCGGATGCGACCACCCGGCCCGACGAGGCGCCCGCCACGCAGGTGGCCCCGCCGGTGCCGGAGGAGAAGACCGAGCCGCCGCCACCGGAGGAGAAGGAGGAGAAGGCTGAGAAAGCCGAGGACGAAAGGAAGGAAGCGGAGAAGAAGGACGCGGAGAAGAAGGAGGGCGACGTCGAGCCGCCGAAACCGATCCCCCGTTAGCGTGCGTTAGCGTGCGTTAGCGTGTCATGCGCTTGAAGTCCGCCAGCTTGAAGCCGAGCGCGAACAGCACGGCAAAATAGGCCACCGCGCCGGCGATGATGATCCCCAGCAGGATGCCGGCCCGGACGAACGCGTGGGCCTGCAAGGCGGCCCAGTCGAACTGCGTGGACAGCGCGTAGCACACCCCGCCCAGCACCGCGACCGCCACCAGCAGGCGCACGAAGAAGGCCCAGAAGCCCGGCTGCGGCGTGTAGATGCCGCGCCGGCGCAGGCCCGCGTACAGCAGGCTGGCGTTGACGCAGGCGCCGGTGCCGATCGACAGCGCCAGGCCGGCCACGCCGATGAAGGGCACGAACACCAGGTTGAGCAGCTGGGTCACCACCAGCACGCCCAGCGCGATGCGCACCGGGGTCTTGACTTCCTGGCGCGCGTAGAAGGCCGGCGCCAGCGTCTTGACCATGATGATGCCGAGCAGGCCGGCGCTGTAGGCCATCAGCGGCGCGGCCGAGGTGTGGATGTCCTGCACGCTGAAGTGCCCGTAGTGGAACAGGGTGGCGATCATCGGCTCGGCCAGCACCGCCATCCCGACCGCGGCAGGCAGGGCCAGCATGAAGGTCAGGCGCACGCCCCAGTTCAGCAGCGACGAGTATTCGGCGGTGTCGCCCTCGGTATTCGCCTTGGCCAGGCTGGGCAGCAGCACGGTGCCGAGCGCCACGCCCAGCATCGCGGTGGGGAATTCCATCAAACGGTCGGCGTAGGTGAGGGCGGTGACGCTGCCGGCCGCCAGCGAGGCGGCAATGCTGGTGTTGATCAGGAGGCTGATCTGCGCGGCCGAGACGGCAAACACGGCCGGGCCCATCTTGCTCAGCATGCGGCGCACGCCGGGGTTGCGCAGGGCCGCGCCCACGTTGAAGGAAATCCGCGGCAGCATGCCGATGCGGGCCAGCGACGGCAGCTGGACCGCCACCTGCAGCACCCCGCCCACCATCACGGCGATGGCCATCGAATAGATCGGCTGGGCCATGCGCGGCGCGAGGAAGGTCGAGGCCAGGATGAAGGACAGGTTCAGCAGCACCGGGGTGATGGCCGGGATCTTGAACTGGCGCCAGGTATTGAGCACGCCGCCGGCCAGCGCCACGAAGGACATGCAGGCGATGTAGGGGAACATGAAGCGCGTCATCACGACGGCCGCGTCGAAGGCGCCCGGCGTCTTGTTCAGGCCACTGCCGATCCACAGGATCAGCAGCGGCGCGCTGACGATGCCGATCACGCTGACCAGTATGGTCGACCACAGCAGCACCGTGCCCACATGGTCGACAAGCACCCGGGTTTCGTCGTGGCCGTCGCGGGTCTTGTACTCGGACAGGATGGGCACGAAGGCTTGCGAGAAGGCGCCTTCGGCGAACAGGCGGCGCAGCAGGTTCGGCAGGCGGAACGCGATGTTGAAGGCGTCGGAATAGGCGGTGGCGCCGAAGGCGCGCGCAAACAGGCTGTCGCGCAGCAGACCGGTGATACGTGACAGCATGGTCATGCTGGTGATGGCGGAAAGGGTCTTGAGCAGATTCATAGCCCGCGATTATAGCCCGGCAATACCACGGTTTACGCCCGCGCAGGCCGTGGTCGAAGAATTATGAATTGCTCTTGATGGATTCGTGGGATATAATCGAAGGCTGTACAGAATTCTGTTACGCAGACACGAATGTTTGGCAGGCACTGGTTTGACACGCAGGGTGACTAAGGGACGAGCTCTAACAACCCGGTTTGACAGACGCTAATGTTTGCAAACGCAACTTGACCCCGAATTAGGAAATTCCATGGCAAATACCGCACAAGCGCGCAAACGCGCTCGTCAAGCAGTTAAGCAAAACGCGCACAACTCGTCGCAGCGTTCGACCCTGCGTACCGCTATCAAGGCTGTGCGCAAGGCGATCCAGGCTGGCGACAAAGCTGCTGCGACCACGATCTTCCAGGCATCCGTGTCGACCATCGACAGCATCGCTGACAAGAAGATCATCCACAAGAACAAGGCCGCTCGCCACAAGAGCCGCCTGGCAGCTGCCCTGAAGGCGCTGTCGGCCTAAGCTTTCAGCTTGCCTGTCTTGGGCGGACCGCGTTCCGCCCGCTGCTTGTGACGGTATGAAAAAACCCGCCTGACTGTTGGTTCGGCGGGTTTTTCGCTTGGCTGTGCGGTTGAGTCCAACGACCCGCAACCTCCACCTCCGCACTTAAAACCGTCACCCTGGCGAAGGGCAGGGTCCATAGCACGGCAGCTCAGAGAAAGAGTGTGCCTCTACGTTGATGCGCTATGGGCCCCGGCCTTCGCCGGGGTGACGGTCTTAAATGCGGTGGTGCTAAGCGCCCCTCACAGTGCAGCCCGATGCAGTGCACCTCACCGCGCAGACGTATTACTTCCCACCCTTCGGCTGCAAGCCATCGATCACCACCCCCGGCTTGATGTGCTTCTGCTTGAACCACCCCAGGTTCATCTCCAGCGCGTACTTCACCGGCTTGTCCGAACAGTGCGTATCGAGCGTCTGCGGCTGCATGTCCTCGATGTTGACAATCCTGCCCTGCGCGTCGATGAACGCCACGGACAGCGGCAGGAGCGTATTCTTCATCCACATGCACTGCTTGGCCGGCTCGTCGAACACGAACACCATGCCGTTGTTCGCCCCCATCTTCTCCCGGAACATCAGGCCCTGCTGGCGCGACGCGTCGTCGGCCGCCACTTCCGCCTGGATCAGGTGCATGCCGGCGGCCAGCTCGGCGCGGCCGAACCGCGCGTTCTGGGCGGTGGCAGTGGTGGCGATGGCGCCGGCGACAAGCAGCAGGGCCAAAGCGGACAGGCGGAACGGAGTAGTCATGGTGGAGGCGAGGGCTGGAGGAAGCGCCAATTAAGCCATGTGCGCTCTGCCGCAGTCAAGTTGAGGCGCCGGCGCGGGCTCAAAAACATGGCGCCATGCAGGATACTAGTGCATAATGCGAAACGCGCGTCTTATGTCTTATAGAAGACTTGGCGGCGCAGCGGCACATTTTGAACGCCATCTTGCAAACCGAGGAAAAGCGCATGAGCAGTGATCAGACCATCATTTATACCTTGACCGACGAGGCGCCCCTGCTGGCGACCCACGCCTTCCTGCCAGTGGTCAGCACCTTCACCAAGGCCGCCGGCGTGCGCGTCGAGCAGGCCGACATTTCGGTCGCCGCGCGTATCCTGGCCAACTTCCCGGAATACCTGACGGAAGAACAACGCGTGCCGGACGTGCTCGCCGAGCTGGGCAAGAAGACCCTGGAGCCGGACGCCAACATCATCAAGCTGCCCAACATCAGCGCCTCGGTGGGCCAGCTGACTGCGGCCATCAAGGAACTGCAGGACAAGGGCTACAAGCTGCCGGATTACCCGGCCGATCCCAAGACCGACGAGGAAAAAGCCATCAAGGCACGCTACGGCAAGTGCATCGGCTCCGCGGTCAACCCGGTCCTGCGTGAAGGTAACTCCGACCGCCGCGCGCCGCGCGCCGTCAAGGAATACGCACGCAAGAATCCGCATTCGATGGGCGAATGGTCGGCGGCCTCGCGCACCCACGTGTCGCACATGACCGAAGGCGACTTCTACCACGGTGAAAAGTCGCTGACGATCGGGCAGGCGCGCGAAGTCAAGATGGAGCTGATCACCAAAAGCGGCCAGACCATCGTCCTGAAACCCAAGGTCGCGCTTCAGGCGGGCGAGATCATCGATTCGATGTTCATGAGCCGCAAGGCCCTGCTGGCCTTCTACGAAAAGCAGATCGAGGACGCCAAGAACACCGGCGTGATGTTCTCCCTGCACGTCAAGGCCACGATGATGAAGGTGTCGCACCCGATCGTGTTCGGCCACTGCGTGCGCATGTTCTACAAGGAGGCGTTCGAGAAGCACGGCGCGCTGTTCGACAGCCTGAAGATCAACGTCAACAACGGCATGGCCGACCTGTACAACAAGATCGCTGAGCTGCCCGCCTCGCAGCGCGACGAGATCGTGCGCGATCTGCACGCTTGCCAGGAGCACCGTCCGGCGCTGGCCATGGTCGACTCGGCCAAGGGCATCACCAACTTCCATTCGCCCAACGACGTGATCGTCGATGCCTCCATGCCCGCGATGATCCGCGCCGGCGGCAAGATGTACGGCGCCGATGGCCGCCTGAAGGAAGTCAAGGCGGTGATCCCGGAATCGACCTTCGCCCGCATCTACCAGGAGATCATCAACTTCTGCAAATGGCATGGCGCGTTCGATCCGCGCACCATGGGCACGGTGCCGAACGTGGGCCTGATGGCCCAGCAGGCCGAGGAATACGGCTCGCACGACAAGACCTTCGAGATCGCCGAGGACGGCGTGGCCAACATCACCGACCTGGCCACCGGCGAAGTGCTGCTGTCGCAGAACGTCGAGCAGGGCGACATCTGGCGCATGTGCCAGGTGAAGGATGCGCCGATCCGCGACTGGGTCAAGCTGGCCGTGACGCGCGCGCGCAACTCGGGCATGCCGGCCGTGTTCTGGCTGGACCCGTATCGTCCGCACGAAAATGAGCTGATCAAGAAGGTCAAGACCTACCTGAAGGATCACGATACGACCGGCCTGGACATCCAGATCATGTCGCAGGTGCGTGCGATGCGCTACACCCTGGAGCGCGTCAAGCGTGGCCTGGACACCATCTCGGTGACCGGCAACATCCTGCGCGACTACCTGACCGACCTGTTCCCGATCCTGGAACTGGGCACCAGCGCCAAGATGCTGTCGATCGTGCCGCTGATGGCCGGTGGCGGCGGCCTGTATGAAACCGGCGCCGGCGGCTCGGCGCCCAAGCACGTGCAGCAGCTGGTGGAAGAAAACCACCTGCGCTGGGATTCGCTGGGCGAGTTCCTGGCCTTGGCGGTGAGCCTGGAAGACATGGGCATCAAGACCGGCAACGAGAAAGCCAAGCTGCTGGCCAAGACCCTGGACGCGGCCACCGGCAAGCTGCTGGACAACCGCAAGTCGCCGTCGCCGAAGACCGGTGAACTCGACAACCGCGGCAGCCACTTCTACCTCGCCCTCTACTGGGCGCAGGAGCTCGCGGCGCAGTCCCAGGACGCCGAGCTGGCCGCGACGTTCGGCGACGTGGCGAAGCGCCTCGCCGAGAACGAGCAGACGATCGTCGACGAGCTCCTCGGGGTCCAGGGCCACCCGGCCGACATCGGCGGCTACTACCGGCCCGACGACGCCCGCGCCACCGCGGTGATGCGCCCGAGCGCGACCTTCAACGCCGCGCTGGACAGCCTGGCCGTCTGATCCGGTTGATTTGATTTAGCGCTTCAGTCAAAACCCGCCGCCCAGCGATGGCCGGCGGGTTTTTTTACGTACTTCCGGCGGCCATGAGCGTGGCCGGCACCTCGACGAATTCGCCCGGCATCAAGGGATGGCTGGCCAGCGAGAACGGGCCGATGCTGCTGCGCACCAGGCGCAGGGTGGGCAGGCCGACCGCCGCCGTCATGCGCCGCACCTGGCGGTTCTTG
>JBKHWY010000264.1:0-6467 GCA_046566285.1 Gammaproteobacteria bacterium
CCACTTCTTCCTGTCCGCCCTGACCTTCGCGTTCGCCATCGTGTTCTCCATGAGCGCCATGGGCATGTACCAGCTGAACTTCAGCGAAGGTCTGCGCAATCCCTTCTTCCTGAAGCTGATGCCATCGTTCGCGATGGCCTTCGTGATCCTGACCCTGTTGTTCTATGTGGCGCCCGAGCTGTACTTCGGACGCGGCATCCTGCTGGCCGTGTTCGTGCTGGCCGCCTTCGGCATCTTCATTGCCCGCATGGTGTTCTTCAAGACCTCCGAACTGCGCTTCCTGGAGTCGCGCATCATGTTCCTGGGCGGCGGCGCGCTGGCCAAGGAATGCAGCGACCTGGCGCTGGAAAACTCGCGCTATCACAAGTACGACATCGCCGGCTACGTCGCCATGCCGGCCGAGGAATGCGCGGTGCCGACCTCGCGCCTCCTGAAGCTGCGCGAAGGCGAGTCGCTGGCCACCCTGGCCCAGGCCCACAACATCGAAGAGATCGTGGTCTCGGTGCAGAACCGCCGCGGCGGCTTCCCCATCAAGGAACTCCTGGAGTGCAAGCTGCAGGGCATCAAGGTCACCGATGCGGCCACCTTCTTCGAGCGCGAGACCTGCCAGATTCGCGTCGATTCGCTGCAACCGAGCTGGCTGGTGTTCGGCGGCGGCTTCGACCAGAGCTTCATCCGCAGCTTCATGAAGCGCGCCTTCGACCTGGTGTGCAGCGCCACCATCCTGGTGGCCACCTTCCCGATCATGGTCATCACCGCCGCCCTGATCTGGCTGGAAGACCGCTCGCCGATCTTCTACCAGCAGGAGCGCGTGGGCCTGGACGGCAAGACCTTCAAGGTGCTGAAGTTCCGCAGCATGCGCAACGACGCCGAAAAGGGCGGCAAGCCGCAGTGGGCCCAGCAGAACGATCCGCGCATCACCCGCGTGGGTAACTTCATCCGCAAGACCCGGATCGACGAGCTGCCGCAGATCCTCAACGTGTTCAAGGGCGAGATGAGCTTTGTCGGTCCGCGTCCCGAGCGCCCTTACTTCGTCGAGCAGCTGATCGAGACTGTGCCGTTCTACAACGTCCGCCACAGCATCAAGCCCGGCATCACGGGCTGGGCCCAGGTGCGCTATGGCTACGGCGCATCGACGGATGACGCAGTGCAGAAACTCCAGTACGATCTGTACTACGTGAAGAACAACAGCCTGTTCCTGGATGTCCTCATCCTGATCGACACCCTGAAGGTCGTGCTGTTCCGGAGCGGCCGCTAGACCTGGCCGAACCTGTCGGCCGGGCGGCGCACCGCTCTTCCTTCCTGTTGAGATGGTGTCCCTTTGACCAGCATCGCTACCTTCAGCTACGCCCTGGCGGCCCTGGCGTTTTGCGCGCTGGGCCTGGTGCTGGTCACCGGGTGGCGCAGCCGCACCTACGCCGGCGCGCTGGCCCTGGCCTGCGGCGCCAGCGCCGCCTGGGGCGCGGCCCTGGCCTGGCATGCCACCACCCAAAGCGATGCGGCGCCCTGGATGGAGGCGCTGGAAATCGCCCGCAACGCGGCCTGGTCGGCCTTCCTCGTCATCATCGTCGGCAACTACCGGCAGGAGGGCAGCCGGCTGCCCTGGTCCCTCGCCCCATCGATTGCCGGGATGGCGCTGTTCTACCTGGCCTTCTTCATCGCCACCTTGTGCGGCCTGTGGCACCACGATGCGCTGGCCAAGACCGGCCTGATGCCGGGCGTGGTGGCGCGCGTGGGCCTGTCGGTATGGGGCATGCTGCTGGTCGAGCAGCTCTACCGTAACAAGACCGCGCAGGAGCGCTGGGCCATCAAGTTCGCCTGCCTGGGCATCGGCGCCATGTTCGCGTACGACTTCTACATGTACAGCGACACCATGCTGTTCCATGAGATTAATGCCGACATCTGGGCCGCGCGCGGCGTCGTCAACGCGCTCACCGCCCCGCTGATCGCCCTGTCGATGGCGCGCAGCGCCTCCTGGGCCGCCGGCCTGGCGCTGTCGCGCCGCGTGATGTTCCACTCGGCCGCGCTGTTCGGTTCGGCCGTGTACCTGCTGGCGATGGGCTCGGCCGGCTACTACCTGCGCTATGTGGGCGGGCGCTGGGGCACGGTCATGCAGGTGGCCTTCCTGTTCGGCGCCGTCATCCTGCTGGTGGTGATTTTGTTCTCGGGCGCCTTCCGGGCCTGGCTGAAGGTCTTCATCAGCAAGCACTTCTACCGCTACAACTACGACTACCGCGAAGAGTGGATGCGCTTTACCCGCACCCTGTCCGAGCACGGGCCCAACCTGGGCGAGCGCGCCGTGCATGCGGTGGCCGAGCTGGTGGAAAGCCCGGGCGGGGTGCTGTGGCTGGCGCGCGAGACCGGCCAGTTCGAGCAAAGCGCGCACCTGCACGCCCCCGTGACGGGCGACACCGAGCCGCTGGACGGGTCGCTGGCGCGCTTTCTGGAGTCGAAGCAGTGGGTGATCGACCTGGAAGAGCTGCGCGCCGAGCCGGAACTGTATGCCGACCTGGCGCTGCCAGGATGGCTGGCGCGCATGCCGCGCGCCTGGCTGGTGGTCCCGCTGGTCATGCACGCGCGCCTGGCCGGCTTCGTGGTGCTGCTGGAGCCGCGCAGCCAGATCAAGTTGAACTGGGAAGTGATCGACCTCCTGAAGATCGCCGGCAGCCAGGCGGCCAGCTATCTCGCCCAGCAGGAAGCGGCCAACGCGCTGATGGTGGCGCGCCAGTTCGAGTCCTTCAACCGCATGTCCACTTTCGTGGTGCACGACCTGAAGAACCTGGTGTCGCAGCTGTCGCTCCTGATTCCAAACGCGGAAAAGCACCGCGACAATCCGGAATTCCAGCGCGATATGCTCGACACCGTGAACCACTCGGTGCACAAGATGAAGCTCTTGCTGCAGAAGCTCTCGCGCAGCGAGTCGCTCGACCATCCGATGCCGCTGGAACTGGACCAGGTGCTCAGGAACGCGGTGGCATTGAAGGGCGCGTTCGTGCCCCACCCGGTGCTGGAGATCCAGGCACCCGGCCTGAAGGTGATGGCCGACCGCGAACGGCTCGAGCGCGTGCTCGGCCACCTGATCCAGAATGCGATCGAAGCCACGCCGCGCGACGGCTCGGTGACCATCCGCCTGTGGCGCGACGATTCCGCCCAGCTGGCGCGCATCGAGATCCGCGACACCGGCGAAGGCATGACCGATGAATTCATCCGCGAGCGCCTGTTCAAGCCGTTCGAAACCACCAAGTCGGCCGGGATGGGCATCGGCGTGTTCGAAAGCCGTGAATATATTCGAGAACTGGGTGGGTCGATGGACGTGCACAGCACGCCGTCCGTGGGCACCACCTTCAACGTCAGCCTGCCGCTGCCCCAGGTGAACCGGGGCGCGGGAGCTGGCACCGACGCTGGCACCGACCGTGCCGCTTCAGAGAGAAGAGCAACGCTGTGACCCAAAAGATGAAATTGTTGATCATCGAAGACGATCCAGGGCTGCAAAAGCAGCTGCGCTGGAGCTTCGACCAGTATGAAGTGGTGGTGGCGGGCGACCGCGAAAGCGCGTTGGCGCAGATCCGGCGGCATGAGCCTGCCGTGGTGACCATGGACCTGGGCCTGCCGCCCGATCCGGACGGCGCCACCGAGGGCCTGGCCACGCTGCAGCAGATCCTGGCGCTGGCGCCGGCGACGCGCGTGATCGTCCTGACCGGCAACCAGGACCGCAGCAACGCCGTCAAGGCGATCGCCATGGGCGCCTACGACTTCCACCAGAAGCCGTGCGACCAGGAGGTGCTGGGCCTGGTGATCCAGCGCGCCTTTTTTCTCCACACGCTGCAGCAGGAGAATCAGCGCATGCAGCAGCTGCAGGCCGATTCGCCCATGGCGGGCGTGATCAGCCGCGACCCCGGCATGCTCAAGGTGTGCCGCAATATCGAGAAGGTCGCGCCCACCACGGCGTCCGTCATGCTGCTGGGCGAGTCCGGCACTGGCAAGGAAGTGTTGGCGCGCGCGCTCCATCAACTCAGTAGCCGGGCCAACCACCGCTTCTTCGCCATCAACTGCGCGGCCATTCCCGAGAACCTGCTCGAGAGCGAATTGTTCGGCTACGAGAAGGGCGCCTTTACCGGCGCGGCCAAGCAGACCAAGGGCAAGGTCGAACTGGCCCACGGCGGCACCTTCTTCCTCGACGAAGTGGGCGACTTGCCGATGTCGCTGCAGGCCAAGCTATTGCGCTTTTTGCAGGAACGCGTGATCGAGCGGGTTGGCGGGCACGAGGAGATCCCCGTGGACGTGCGCATCGTCTGCGCGACCCACCGCAACCTGAAGGAGCTGGCGGCCAGCGGGCGCTTCCGCGAAGACTTGTACTACCGCCTGTCCGAGATCGTGGTCAGCATCCCACCGCTGCGCGCGCGCATCGGCGACGCGGCCCTGCTGGCGCACCACTTCAAGAACAAGTTCTCGGCGCAGGAGTCGCGCACCGGCCTGCACTTTTCCAGCGAAGCCATGGCCGCCATCGAAAGCTACCAGTGGCCGGGCAATGTGCGCGAAATGGAAAACTGCATCAAGCGCGCCGTGATCATGGCCGACGGCCCGCACATCACCCCGGACGACCTGGGGCTGCAGGACGCGGCCGGCGAGGACGAGCCGATCAACCTGCGCCAGGTGCGCGACGAGGCCGAGCTGAAAGCCATCGTCAAGGCGCTGGCGCGCGCCGACGGCAATATCGTCAAGGCGTCCGAGCTCCTGGGCATCAGCCGCCCCACCATGTACGACCTGATGAGCCGCCACAATCTGAAGACGGGCGCCTGAGTTGGCGCGCGCCTCCATCGGCCGTCGCCCGCTGTTTGCCTGCATCGTGTTGGCTGCGCTGGCGCTGCTGTCGGCGGCCGCCGTGGGCGTGGCGATCTACGCGCTGCAGGGAGAGGGGATCGCCCCCCGGGCGCTGGCGCCGTATATCGCCAGGCGCGCCTCCGGCCACAATGCCGTCATCGTCGGCGTGGGCGACACCCTTTCATCGCTCTTGACGACGCTGGACCGGGGGCGCGAGCGCCTGCCCGCCAGCCCGCTGCTGAAGATCGGCGCGCAGGCGCACAGTCCGGCCGCCGCGCAGGGCAGGCTGCGCCTGGTGTCCTCCAGCGACGAAGCGCGCCGTGCCTTTGCCGACGCACAGCCGGGCGACGTCATCACCTTCCTGCCCGGCCGCTACCGCTTCGAGCGCGCGCCGCTGGTGCTCACGCGCGCAGGCAGTGCGCAGGCCGGCATCACCGTGCGCGCCGAGCAGCCCGGCAGCGTGGTGCTGGAAATGGACCTGACCGAAGGCTTCCAGGTGGAGGCGCCGTACTGGACGCTTGAAAACCTGCACCTCGTCGGGGCCTGCGCTACGGCGGCCGCATGCGAGCACGCGCTGCATATCACGGGGGACGCCCATCACTTCACGGCGCGGAACAACCTGATCACCGACTTCAACGCCCACATCAAGATCAATGGCTATCGCGGGCGCTTCCCGGACGATGGCGTGCTCGAATCGAACACGCTGACCAATGCGCGGGCGCGCGAGACCATCAATCCGGTCACCAGCATCGACCTGGTGGCGGCCAGCCGCTGGGTCATCCGCGCCAATCTCATCACCGACTTCATCAAGGCCTGGGGCGACGGCATCAGCTATGGCGGCTTCGCCAAGGGCGCAGGCGAGGCCAATGTCTTCGAGCGCAACGTGGTGCTGTGCGAAGACAAGCTGCGCGGGTATGCAGGACAGCGGGTGGGCTTGTCGCTGGGCGGCGGCGCCACCGGGCCGCAATACTGCCGCGACGGGCGCTGCATCACCGAGCAGCAGGGGGGCATCCTGCGCGCCAACCTGATCGCCAACTGTTCGGACGACGGCATCTACCTGAACAGCGCGGCGGCCAGCCAGGTGCTGCACAACACCCTGATCGACACCGGCGGCGTGCAGGTGCGCTTTGCCGCCAGCAGCGCCGTCATTGAAGGCAACCTGATCGACGGCGCCATCCGCGCGCGCAACGGCGGCGTGGTGCGCGCCGCCGACAACCTCGATACCTCGATCGCCAAGCTGTACCTGGGCCGCCATCCGGTCCGCGCGTTGTTTCGCGATGCCGGCGCGCTCGACCTGGCGTGGAGTGAGGAGCCGCCGCGCCGTGGGGCCGCCAAGGTGCCGGACCTGTGCACCGGCGCGCGCGCGGGCGGGCAGATTGCCTACGGCGCCTTCGAAGCGTTCAGCGCCTGCCTGGCGGGCCGTTAGGTGCGCAGCCAGTCCAGCGTCCACCCGACGATCTGGCGATGCCATTCGGGCCGCGAGCAGGTGTGGTCCGCGCCCGCCAATTGGCGCCGCGTGACGCGCGCCTCGGCCAGCGTCGCCCGCCATGCCGGTGCGGCGTCCAGCCCCGCGAATTCCTGCG
Source organism: Gammaproteobacteria bacterium (assembly GCA_046566285.1). Lineage (GTDB taxonomy): Bacteria > Pseudomonadota > Gammaproteobacteria > Burkholderiales > Burkholderiaceae_D > Telluria_A. The sequence goes on from JBKHWY010000264.1 coordinate 6,405, forward strand.
CCGTCAGGTCGGCGCCGCTCAGCATCAGCAGCACCGGGCCGTCGAAGCGCGTGAGCGCCGCGT
>JBKHWY010000265.1:0-2607 GCA_046566285.1 Gammaproteobacteria bacterium
TTCATCAGCCCGGCAACGCCGGCGGCCGCGGGGGGATGCCCGAGATTGGACTTGATGGACCCGAGCGCGCAGAACTGCCGGTCCTGGGTGTACTTCCTGAACGAGCGCGTGAGCGCCTCGAACTCGATCGGGTCGCCCAGCTTGGTGCCGGTGCCGTGCGCCTCGACCATCTGGATCTTGGCGGGATCGATGCCGCCCTTGTCGTACACGGCGCATTCGAGCCGCTCCTGCGCCTTGGCGTTCGGCGCGGTGATGCCGTTCGAGGCGCCGTCCTGGTTCATGCCGCTGGCGCGGATCAGCGCGTGGATGTGGTCCCCCGCGGCCAGCGCGTCGGCCAGGCGCTTCAACACCACCACCGCCGCGCCCTCGCCCGGCACGAAGCCGTCGGCGCGTTCGTCGAAGGTGTGACAGCGTCCGCTCGCCGACAGCATCTCGGCGCGGCCGGCGGTGGTGTACAGGTCGGGCGTGCACTGGATCGACACTCCGCCGGCGAGCGCCTGGTCGACCTCCCCGGACAGCAAGGCCTGGCAAGCCAGATGCACGGCCACCAGCGAACTCGAACACGCCGTATCGACGGCGATGGCCGGCCCTTGCAGGTCCAGGTAGTAGGCGATCCGCGCCGGCACGATCGAGGTGACATTGCCCCACATGGCTTGCGGCGGGGCCTGGTCGCCGAACAGCTGGCGGTAATCGGGCGCGCCGGAGCCGACGTACACGCCGCAGTTCTGGCCGCTCATGGCGGCGCCGGCATGGCCCGCATCTTCCAGCGCCTTCCAGCACTGTTCCAGGAAGATCCGCTGTTGCGGGTCCATCGCGGTTGCTTCCAGGCCGGAGATGTTGAAGAACGCCGGATCGAACTTGTCGATATCGTCCAGAAAACTACCGTGCTTGCATACCGCACCCTGGGCGCCGCCATGGCGCGCCAGGTCCCAGCGCGTCACCGGGCCGACAAGGTCGGCGCCGGCCGCCAGGTGCTCCCACAGGGCATCGAGGTCGCTGGAGCGGGCGAAGGTGGCGCTGGCGCCGATGATGGCGATGGCGTCGTCTTTCACAACGGGGGCCGCCGGCTGGGGCGCGGCTGGAGCGGGCGGCGTCGCGGCTCCCGGGTGTCCTGCCGCCTCGGGATAGCGCTCCAGGATATGTTGGGTCAGCTGTTCGATCGAGCTGTGCTGGAACAAGGCGGTCGGCTTCAGGCTGATGCCCAAGGCGACGTTGAGCATCTGGGTAAACTGGCCGGCCGTGATGGAATCGAGCCCGTAGTCGGCAAAGGCGCCATGCCGCCCTACCTCTTCAGCGCCCACGCACAGGCAGGCGCACAGCTGCTGCTTGACCAGCGCGCGTACGCGCCCGGCCGCAGGGGCTTCGCTGCCTTTGACTTCCGAAGGGGCAGCCGGCGCTTCCTTCACTGCCACCGGGGTTGGGGCGGCAAGCGCCGCGGCGCAGGCTGCGCGCTGCTCCTTCAACAGATACTCGGCCAGGCGCTTGACCGAGCTGTGCTCGAACACGTCGATGGTCTTCAGACGGGTCCCCAGGGCGACGTTGATGGCCTGGACCAGCTGTCCCGCCGTGATCGAATCAAGGCCATAGTCGGCGAACGACAAGCGCTCGGCCACTTCATCGCGGGGGATGTCCAGGCAGGTGCTGACCTGGGTGCGCAAGACTTCCTTCAGCGCGGTGTCGAGCGTGGTGCTGGCATGGTCCGGAGCCGGGACCCGGTCCGCTGCCGGCGCGGGCGCTGCTGCCTGAACGGCTTGCGCCCGGCGGCGGCGCTGCAAGCCGTCGCTTTGCGCGGCGAACACCTGCTGCCCCGGGAACGCGCTCGCATCGGCAGGCAGCGCGAGCGCGCGCAGGCCTTCCTGCGCCAGCACCGTCCGCCACATCTCGGGCGACAGGGCCGGGCAACCGGAGATGCGCAGGGCCGCATCTTCATGCAGCCACCAGCCTTCCAGCAAACCGAAGCTGACGTGAGCGAACACCGACTTGGCGGTCATCTCGCTGATCACCAGCAGTCCGCCGGGCGCCAGGGTCGCCTTGGCATTGCGCAGCGCGCCGCGCAGATTGCGGGTCGCATGCAGCACGTTCGTGGCGAGCACGATATCGTAGCTGCCCGCGTCCAATCCCTGCGCCTGCGGCGCCGCTTCCACGTCGAACAGCCGGCCACGCACGAACGGATAGCGCGCGCCGAAGGTTTTCTCGGCATGGCGCAGGAAGGCTTTCGACAGGTCGGTGTAGGCGTATTCGCCGATGTTCGCCGCCAGCCCGGCCAGCCGCTCGAGCACCGCGCCCGTGGTGCCGCCCGTGCCGGCGCCGACTTCCAGCAGGCGCACCGGGCGATTCGGGTTGGCGCGGATCGCTTCCTCCACCCGGCGCCCGACCACGCCGGCCACCACCGCGTTGTAGAAGTCGGCCTGCTCGTTGTTCCGGTAGACGCCTTCCACCAGCTCCATCGATGCGTTCGGAAACATCACGTCCGTCGCCAGCCGCGTGCCCGCCAGGATCTCTGGCAAGGCGGCCAGGGTCTGCTCGGCCAGCCGCGCCTTGGCCCGGTAGCGCGACTGGCCCAGGAACCCGGCCTTGTCGCGTTCCCACGCGCGCCAGGCCCCCTCG
>JBKHWY010000265.1:2617-6429 GCA_046566285.1 Gammaproteobacteria bacterium
ATGCGGGTCCGAAGCGGTGGGCGCCGTGCTCGAGCCGCAGGTACTGCGCCGCCACCAGGAAGTCCAGACTGGCGTCCAGCCAGCGCCCCAGGAAGGGCGGCAGCGCGCGCGCCTGCAGCCAGGCGTGCAGGCCGGCGCCGGACTGCCCAAGGGCGCCGGCCGCGTGCAACTGGTGCGCCAGCAAACGGCACAGCGACTGATCGAACTGCTGGTCCAGCACAGGGTCATTCATCACGATGGTTACCTATAAGTCTTGGTACGACGGGGCTTGGTACGACGGGGCTTGGTGCAACGGCTGTTGGTGCGGCGCCGGCCCAGCCGCGGCGCCATGGAACTCGACCGATTCGCTGGTATCGACGCCGGCCATGGCGATCGGCCGCGCGGTCTTGAGCATGGCCACGCGCTCCAGCGGCCCGGCCAGCAGGCTGTCGAGGCCTCCCATTGCCTCGGGCAGCTCGAGTGAAGCCACGCCCAGCTTGTCCATGCGCTTGCGGTACTCGTCCGACGCGACCACGCCCACGCCGCCCCAGTAGCCCCAATTCATGACGCGCACCTTGCAGGGCCATTCCTGCGCCAGGCGCTGCGCGAAGCTGTCCTTGAAGGTGCAGCCGGCGGCATAGTTGCTTTGGCCCGCCGCCTTGGTGAAGGTGATGATCGAGGAGAAGAACAGCACGAAGTCGAGGGGTTCGCGCCCGAACACCTGGGCCAGGCGCGCGCACACATCGATCTTGGCCGCGAGGCCAGTGCGAAAGCGCCCTTCGCTCATGTTGGCGATGCTCTTGTCGGTCAGCGCAATGGCCGAATGGACGATGCCGTCGATGCGCCCGAAGCGCTCCTTGATGGCGCGGCAGGCATCCTCCAGTTCGCCGCGCCGCGCGGCATCGGCGGCGATGTAGTGCGGGGCCGGGCCGAACGCGCCCAGACGCGCGCACTGGGCGTCGATGGCCTCGTCCTGGCGCCGCCGTCCGATCCACACCACCTGGGCGCCGTACTCGCGCACCACGTGCTCGCTCCAGGCCGCGCCGATGCCGCCGGCGCCGCCGATCACCACGTACACCCCGCCGCGCTTGTACAGGCCATGGTGGGTGGCCGGCAGCTTGCAGGGCACCAGCTTCTGGCGGTGCCATTCCCCGGCCCGGTAGGCCAGCGCATCGCCGCGCGCACAAGGCGGCAGCGCCAGGATCTGCTCCAGCGGCCAGTCGTCGGCCGTCTCCATGTCGGCCACCCGTAACTTCCAAGCCGGGTTTTCCTTGGCCAGCGAGCCCATGAAACCGTGCAGACCGGCGTGCGCGGGATTGACCTCTTCACTGCCGACGCCCAGCACGCGGGTGGTCACCACTGTCAGCGCCAGCGCGGACGCGGCATAGCCCAGGTTGAGCAGTGCCTTGACCAGCCGGAAGCAGGCATACAGGCCCGCTTCCTGGGCGTCGAGCAGCGCTTCATCGGCCAGCGACACGATCGGCAGTTCGGGCGCGCACCAGACCAGATGCTGGATCGGGCCGCTGCCCGACAGCTTGCGCATGATGGTTTCCACGGTGTCGTCGCTGGCGATATCGAGCGTGCGGACGGTCTGTCCCAGCGTCGCGGCCCGTTGGGCCAGGCGCGCGCTTGCCCCGATCATCAGCAGCGCGCCCGTAGCGGCAGCGCCAGGATCGATGGCGACCGGGTCCCATACCGCCGTGAGCATCACCGTACCGTCGAGCAGCGCCGGATCGGACTCGCCGGCCGCACTGGCTGGAGGCGCAAGCGCGCGCTCGGGTACGTCGATAGCGGCCGGCGCAGGCTGGGAAGGCACCCAATAGCGGCCCTGCGCGAACGGATAGGTCGGCAAGGACAGGCGGGTGTAGCCGGCGCCGGCAAACAGCGCGCCGAAGTCCAGCTCATACCCCTGCAGGTACAGGTCCGTCAGGGCGGCCAGATCGCGGCCGTAAGCACTCGCGTCGCGCGGCGCCTGGCAGCCATCCAGCCAGGCGTGCGCCTGGGCGGCCAGCGCATCGGGCAGCCGCACGGACTGTTCCTCCAGCTCGGCGACACGCACCGACGGCGTGCCCTGGCCGGCCAGCCAGGCCGTGACCAGCGCGCGCAGTTCCTCCAGGTCGCGCACAATGCACGCCCAGCGGTGCGCCAGGTGCTTGCGTCCGGTCAGCAGCGTAAAACTGAGATTGCCACAATCGAGCTCGGGGTGCGCCCGGCAATGGGCGTGGAGCTGCTCAAGCTGGCGGCGCAGCTGGGCGGCGCTACGCGCGGACAGGGCCACCAGGTAGCCCGGCCGCTCGGCATGGCGGCGCACGCTGGCCGGCGCTTCTTCGATCACCATGTGGGCGTTGGTGCCGCTCAGGCCGAAGGCGCTGACGGCCGCGCGGCGCGCCACACCCGCCGCCGCGTTCCAGGGTTGCAGCTGCGTGTTGACGTAGAAGGGACTGTCGGCAAAGCGGATGTTGGGATTGCCATTCTCAAAGCGGATCGATGGCGGCAGCTGGCGGTAGCGCAGCGCGCCCAGCACCTTGATCACCCCGGCCACGCCGGCGGCTGCGGTGGTGTGGCCGATATTGGTCTTGATCGATCCGATCGCGCAGAACTGGCGTGCATCGGTGTACTTGCGAAAGGCACTCGTCAGCGCACGGAACTCGATCGGGTCGCCCAGGTGGGTGCCGGTGCCATGCGCCTCCACCAGCCCGATCCCGGCGGGGTCGATGCCGAAGCGCTCGTACACTTCGGTCTCCAAACGCTCCTGCGACAGCGCGCTGGGCGCCGTGATGCCGTTGGTGGCGCCATCCTGGTTGATGCCGGACGCGCGGATCACGCCATGGATGTGGTCACCGTCGGCGAGCGCATCGTCCAGGCGCTTCAATACCACCACCCCGCAGCCTTCGCCGGGAACGAAGCCGTCGGCCCGCTCATCGAAGGTGAAGCAGCCGCCGCTGGCCGACAGCATGCCGGCGCGCTGGCCGGCGGCCAGGAACCAGGGCGTGGACTGGATGTACACGCCGCCGGCCAGGGCCATCTCGATTTCGCCGCTCCACAGGGCCTGGCAAGCCAGGTGCATGGCCACCAGCGAACTGGAACAGGCCGAGTCGAGCGCGATGGCCGGCCCTTGCAGGTTCAGGTAGTAGGCGATCCGCGCGGGAATGATGGAGCCGATATTGCCCCACAAGGCCTGGGCCGGCGCGTCGCTGCCGACCAGGCGCTGGTAGTCGCCGCCGTTGTGGCCCACATACACGCCGCAGCGCTTGCCCTCGACGGCCTTGCCCGCATAGCCGGCATCCTCCAATGCCTTCCACGCTTCTTCCAGGAAGATGCGCTGCTGCGGGTCCATGTAGTTCGCTTCGAGCCCGGAAATGCTGAAGAACAGCGGGTCGAAGGTATCGATGGCATCGAGGAAGCTGCCGTGCTGGCAGGCTCCGTCCCCGCCATGGCGCGCCTGCTGCTCGGCGCTCCAGCGCGTGGCCTGACCGACCAGGTCGACGCGGTTGGCGACGTTCTCCCACAGCGACTGCATGTCGGGCGAACGCGCGTAGCGTGCGCCGACGCCGACAATCGCAATCGGCGCAGGCACGCCAGGCTTACCCGCCGGCGCGGGCTCGGGTTTGAACTGAGGATCAGGCTCGGGTTCAAATCGAGGTTGAGGCTCAGGTTCAGGTTCCGGCGCGAGACAAACCGCATGGGCATCGTGGATATGCGCGCTGAGTCGGTTGACCGTGCTGTAATCGAACAGGCTGGTGGTGTCGAGATCGATCCCCAGCGCCTCGTTGAGCCGCTTGACGACCGTCACCCCCAGGATGGAATCGAGTCCGTAGTGGGAGAACGCTTCG
>JBKHWY010000266.1:0-6415 GCA_046566285.1 Gammaproteobacteria bacterium
CGAACTTGCTGCGCTTGTCGAAGAAGGCGGTGTCGTACTCGTCCGCCTCGATCACGAAGAAATCCGACGGCTTGTCCCCGGACAGGCGCGCCGAGATGCCGAAGTTCATCGGCACGCCGCCGATCAGGAAGCCCGGCGCATAGCCGGCATCTTCCAGGATCCAGGCCAGCATGGCCGAGGTGGTGGTCTTGCCGTGCGTGCCGGCCACGGCCAGCACCCACTTGTCGCGCAGGATGTGTTCACCAATCCACTGCGGGCCGGACACGTACGGCAGGCTTCGGTTGAGGATCTCCTCGATCAGCGGGTTGCCGCGCGTGACCACATTACCGATCACATACAGGTCCGGGTTCAGTGCAATCTGGTCCGGCCCGAACCCCTGGATCAGCTCGATGCCCTGGGCTTCCAGCTGGGTGCTCATCGGCGGGTAGACATTCGCGTCGCAGCCGGTCACTTTATGGCCGGCTTCCTTGGCCAGCACGGCCAGGCCACCCATGAAGGTGCCGCAGATTCCGAGGATGTGGATGTGCATGTTCGAGTCGAAACAGATTAATGAAACCGGGTGATTGGAGGGTGAATGCGCGATTTTACCCGACCCCATGGGTTTTTCCGTTCCAGAGTATGATTCGCCCATCATGCCCAAGCCCACCGACGACATTCACCAGGTCCGCGAACGCATCGCTGCCGTAGCCGCGCGCATGGTCGCGCAGGACGGCGCCGAGTACGCCACGGCCAAGCGCAAGGCGGCCCAGCAAGTGCTGGGCGACTTCAACCCGCGCAACTCCGGTCTCCTGCCCGATGACCTGCAGATCGAAGAAGAAGTGCGCAAATACCAGGCCCTGTTCCAGGGCGCCGGCCACCCGGCCCGCTTGCGGGAACTGCGCGCGACGGCCCTGCAGGTGATGGAAGCGCTGGCGGAGTTCACGCCCTATCTCACCGGTGCCGTACTCAACGGCAGTGCCGGAACGCATGATGATATTCATTTACAATTGTTTGCAGAAAGTCCAAAAGATGTTCAAATCTTTCTGCTGAATAAAAACGTCGAGATTGAGATTTCCGAGACACCCCACTTCAAGGGCGGGCGCCACGATCCGGTGGAGACCGTGAGTTTCATGTGGAAGGGCGAAGGCGTGCACGCCGAGCTGTACGACCGCAACGACCTGCGCGGCGCGCTCAAGTTGCGGGCCGATGGAACGCCGCAGCGGGCGGATCTGGCGGCGGTGCGGGCGTTGGTGTCGGAAGGCCAGCACACCTGACCGTTGTTCGTACCCATATTCGTAAGACCGTCATTTCGAGCATTGCTCGGGATGACTCCCTGCGTAGGAGGGAATTGCAAAAGGGGCACTGTACTCCTTTGCACCGCAAAATATGCTCCGTCATCCTGGCGAAGGCCTCGGCGGCCCCGCCAGGATCCATAGCGCGCTTGCTTAGAGTGGAACGCTGTCACTGAAAGAGCGCGCTATGGGTCCCGGCCTCCGCCGGGACGACGGCATATCTTGCAGTGCTAACAGCGCCCCCTTTTTGCACACCCTCGTAGGCAGGGATGACGGTTTCCCGGCTAACCAAAGTAAATAGACCAGCACATCCAAGCAATGTCCAAAAACCTGAAACTCTATATTGTCATCGCCGCCCTCTTCGCCGGCGTGGGCGCCTGGCTGAGCACGCGCCACCATGAACCGGCGCCGCCGCTGACCACCACCATTGCTCCCACGCCCAATGGCCAGGCCCATACCCCGGTCACCGAGTTGTTCGCGCAGTCGATGAACGACGTCGCCGGCACGCCCCAGGCGCTTGCACAGTGGAAAGGCAAACCTCTGGTGGTGAACTTCTGGGCGCCCTGGTGCGGTCCGTGTGTGCAGGAAATGCCGGAACTGTCCGCCCTTGCCACCGAACAGGCCGCCAAGGGCATCCAGGTGATCGGCATCGGTATCGATTCTCCCAAGAACATCGCCGATTTCGCCGCCAAGCTCCACATTGCCTATCCGCTCTACGTGGCGGGCATGAGCGGCACCGCCCTGTCGCAGAAACTTGGCAATGCCAACGGGGGTCTCCCCTACACCGTATTGATTGACGCCAACGGCCAAGTCAGGAAGACTTATCTCGGCCGTTTAAAGTTCGACGAACTGAAAGCCGACCTCGCTAATTTGAAGTCGTGAAGAAATTTTTTCCCTTGCCAATGCCAGAAGTAGTCGGCAAAATGCGGGACTTTCGCGACAACGTGACCCTTTAACCATGGCAAAAAAGCTACTCCTGCTTAACGGCCCCAACCTGAATTTGCTGGGAAGCCGCGAGCCTGAGGTGTACGGTAAGGCAACATTGGCCGACATTGAAAACGCTGCCACTGCGCAGGTGCAAGCTGCCGGCGCCAGCCTGGCGTGTTTTCAAAGCAATCACGAGGGTGCCCTGATCGACCGCATCCACGCCGCCCGCGCGGAAGGCATCGATGCGATCGTCATCAACCCCGGCGGATTGACCCACACCAGCGTGGCCCTGCGCGATGCGCTGGCCGGAGTGGCGATTCCGTTTGTCGAGGTGCATATCTCGAATGTGCACAAACGCGAAGCGTTCCGCCACCATTCTTTTTTGTCGGGCATCGCGGACGGGGTGATCTGCGGACTCGGAGTCGACGGCTACCGCTACGGCATCGACTTCGCGCTGAATAAGCGTTAATCTCACGTATCTTCAAGCATTTAGCTTCAAGCATTGAGCTTCAAGCCTAAGCAGCTTCAAGCTTTAGCGACAAGCGTTAGCGTGGTACGCTGCTGAGTTGAGCGGGCCGCACTCTTCCCAACACAATAATTCCAAGGGGTTTTACATGGATCTACGAAAACTCAAGACCTTGATCGACCTGGTCGCCGAATCGGATATCGCGGAACTGGAAGTGACCGAAGGCGAAAGCAAGGTCCGCATCGTGAAGTCCTCCGCAATCCCGCAAGGCCAGATGGTGATGCTGCCCCAGCAGGGCATCCAGCAGTTCGCCGCATCGGCGCCGCAGGCCCAAAGCGCAGCACCGGCCGCCGCCGCTCCCGCCGCCCCGGCCGTGGCTGCCGAGCCCACCGGCCACATCGTCAAGTCGCCGATGGTCGGCACCTTCTACCGCTCCTCCGCGCCCGGGTCCCCGGCCTATGTCGAAGTGGGCCAGACCATCAAGGAGGGCGACACCCTCTGCATCATCGAAGCCATGAAGCTTCTCAATGAAATCGACGCCGATGCCTCCGGTGTCGTGACCAAGATCCTGGTCGAGAATGGCCAGCCAGTCGAATTCGGCCAACCGCTGTTCGTGATCGGCTAACCCACAACATGTTTGAGAAAATCCTCATCGCCAACCGCGGCGAGATCGCGTTGCGCATCCAGCGCGCGTGCCGCGAAATGGGCATCAAAACGGTCGTCGTGCACTCCGAAGCCGACAAGGATGCCAAGTATGTCAAGCTGGCCGACGAGTCGGTCTGCATCGGCCCGGCCCCTTCCTCGCTGAGCTACCTGCACATGCCGGCCATCATCAGCGCCGCCGAAGTGACGGACGCCGAAGCGATCCACCCCGGCTACGGCTTCCTGTCGGAAAACGCCGACTTTGCCGAGCGCGTGGAAAAATCCGGTTTTGTCTTCATCGGCCCGCGTTCCGATTCGATTCGCCTGATGGGTGACAAGGTCTCGGCCAAGCAAGCCATGATCCGCGCCGGCGTGCCCTGCGTGCCCGGCTCGGACGGCGCGCTGCCGGACGACCCCAAGGAAATCGTCCAGATCGCGCGGCGCGTAGGCTATCCCGTCATCATCAAGGCGGCCGGCGGCGGCGGCGGACGCGGCATGCGCGTGGTGCATACGGAAGCGGCCCTGATCAACGCGGTCGCCATGACCAAGACTGAAGCGGGCACGGCGTTCAACAATCCCGAAGTCTATATGGAGAAGTATCTGGAAAATCCACGCCACGTGGAAATCCAGATCCTCGCCGACGAGCACAAGAACGCCGTCTGGCTGGGCGAGCGCGACTGCTCCATGCAGCGCCGCCACCAGAAGGTCATCGAAGAAGCGCCGGCGCCAGGCATCCCCCGCAAGCTGATCGAACGCATTGGCGACCGCTGCGCGGAAGCCTGCCGCAAGATCGGCTACCGCGGCGCGGGCACCTTCGAATTCCTGTATGAAAACGGCGAGTTCTACTTCATCGAGATGAACACCCGCGTGCAGGTGGAACACCCGGTCACCGAAATGATCACCGGCATCGACATCGTGCAGGAACAGATCCGGATTGCCTGCGGCGAGAAGCTGCGCTTCCGCCAGCGCGACATCATGCTGTCCGGCCACGCGCTGGAATGCCGCATCAACGCCGAGGACCCGTTCAAGTTCACCCCGTCGCCGGGGCGCATCAACGCATGGCATCCGCCGGGCGGCCCCGGCATCCGCGTCGATTCGCACTCGTACGCCGGCTACTACGTGCCGCCGCACTACGACTCGATGATCGGCAAGGTGATCGCCTATGGCGCCACGCGCGAGCAGGCCATCCGCCGCATGCAAATCGCGCTGTCCGAAATGGTGGTTGAAGGTATTCTCACGAATATCCCGCTGCACCGCGAACTGATGATCGATGCCCGCTTCATCGAAGGCGGCACCAACATCCACTATCTGGAACAGAAACTGGCCGAACGGCCCAAGTCGGAACCCAAGGCAGAAGCATGAGCTGGACTGAAATCGTCATCGAGATCGCGCGCGACCATGCGGAAGCGTTGAGTGACGCCCTGATGGAAGCGGGCGCGCTCTCGGTGTCGGTGGAAGACGCCGACGAGGGCACCGAGCAGGAAAAGCCCCTGTTCGGCGAACCCGGCATGGAACCGAAGGAAGCCGCCTGGGACCGTTCGCGCGTGGTGGCGCTGACCGACGTCGACGCCGACCAGGCCGCCCTGGTAGCCGAAGCCTGCGCCGCCATCGGCATCGCGACGGCGCCGGCGTTCTCCACCCGCGCGGTGGCGGACGAAGACTGGGTGCGCCTGACCCAGTCGCAATTCGAACCCATCCACATCGGCAAGCGCATCTGGGTGGTGCCGAGCTGGCATGAAGCGCCGGACCCGGACGGACTCATTCTCGAGCTCGACCCCGGCCTGGCCTTCAGCACCGGCAGCCACCCCACCACCCGCCTGTGCATGGAATGGCTGGAAGCCCATCCCGCGCCCGGCAAGACCGTGCTCGACTACGGCTGCGGTTCCGGCATCCTGGCGATGGTGGCCAAGAAGCTGGGCGCCGGCCAGGTGGCAGGCGTGGACATCGACCCGCAAGCCATCGAATCGGCGCGTGCCAATGCCGAGCGCAACGACTGCACGATCGAGTACTACCTGCCCGACGAATTCGCGGCCTCCAGCCATGCCGAGGCGCGCTTCGACATCGTGGTGGCGAACATTCTCTCGAGCCCGCTCAAGCTGATGGCGCCCATGCTGTCCGGCCGCGTGGCCGATGGCGGCGCGCTGATCCTGTCGGGCGTGCTGGCGCGCCAGGCCGAGGAAGTGGCTGCCGCGTATGCGCCTTTCATCAAGCTGGGCGTCTGGGCCGAGCAGGACGGCTGGGTTGCCCTGCACGGGCAGCTTGGCAGCGAGGCCGTGCCTCCCGCACGTGTAGACGGCGGCCAATAAAGGCATGGCCCTCGCGACCCAATGCCCTCACTGCCACACGACCTTCCGGGTCGCTGCGGACCAGCTGAAATTACGTGGGGGCATCGTCCGTTGCGGCGCGTGCCATGAAATCTTCGACGGCAATGCCTCACTGATCGACCTGGACGCTCCGCCGCGTCCACCGGTCGAGCTTCCTCCTCCCACGCCGACCGCTGCCGACGATGCGCCCGTGTACGCGCTCGACTTCGGTTCGGCGCTGAATCGCCACGGTATCCTGCCGCAGGCGGTCGAGCCGCAGCCGGAGCCGGAGCCGGAGCAGCCGGAGGAGGCGGTCGATTTTTCCGACTTGCTGTCGGTGGGGCCGTCGTTCCTGCGCAGGCAGGAGCCGGTCGCGCCACTGAACGAAGGCGCTATGGATCCCGGCCTGCGCCGGGATGACGGTCTTGAGGGTGAAGGTGAAGTCGAGGCCGTCGAAACGCCGGCTGTTGAAGCCGTCGTGCCAGAGGATTCACCGGAACCCGAATCCCAAGATCCGTCGCCCCTAGGCAGGCAGGAACCCATAACGCCTCCAAGCGGCGACGCCATGGATCCTGGCCTGCGCCAGGATGACGGTATTGAGGTTGCGGAAGAAGTCGAAGTCCCTGAACCGCCGGCCACTGAAGTCGCCGCGCCAGAACAGCCGCAAGAACCCGAGACCGCAGAACCGTCGCCCCTAGGCAGGCAGGAACCCATAGCGCCTCAGAGCAGCGGTGCCATGGATCCTGGCCTGCGCCAGGATGACGGTCTTGAAGCTGAAGGTGAGGTCGAGGCCGTCGAAGCGCCGG
>JBKHWY010000267.1:0-6410 GCA_046566285.1 Gammaproteobacteria bacterium
TTCATGTTCGGTCCTTTCTCAGCTCAAGCGCAGGGCAAGCGCGCTCAGGGTCACCAGCAGGATCGGCAGGGTCAGGAGAATACCGATCCGGAAGTAGTAGCCCCAAGAGATCTGGATATTCTTCGCCGAAAGCACGTGCAGCCACAACAGCGTGGCGAGGCTGCCAATCGGCGTGATCTTCGGGCCGAGGTCAGCACCAATCACGTTCGCGTACACCATCGCTTCGCGCACAACACCCTGTGCCGTGGTGGCGTCGATTGCCAGCGCGCCCACGAGTACGGTCGGCATATTATTCATGATCGACGACAGGATGGCAGTGATGAAGCCGGTGCCGAGCGCTGCGCCCCACACGCCATGCTCGGCGCACCGGTTGAGCAGGGCAGTGAGGTAGTCCGTCAACCCGGCATTGCGCAGGCCATAGACCACCAGGTACATCCCCAGCGAGAATACGACCACCTGCCATGGGGCGCCGCGCAGCACCTCGCGGGTCGAGATCCGGTGCCCGCGCGCAGCGACAGCCAGCAGCAGCACTGCGCCAACCGCGGCCACGGCACTGATCGGGATGCCGGCAGCGTCGAGCCAGAAGAAGCCGACCAGCAGCATGCCCAGCACCCACCAGCCGGTGACGAAGGTGGCGCGGTCATGGATGGCCTCCTCGGGGCGTTTCAGTTGTGTCACGTCGTAGTTGGCCGGGATGTCCTTGCGGAAGAACCAGACCAGCGCGGCAAGCGTCGCGGCCACCGACACCAGGTTCACCGGCACCATCACTGCGGCGTAGCGCGCAAAGCCGATATTGAAATAGTCGGCCGAGACGATATTCACGAGGTTCGACACGACCAGCGGCAGGCTGGCAGTGTCGGCGATGAAACCGGCCGCCATTACGAAGGCCAGCGTGGCTTTCGGCGAAAATCGCAAGGCGACCAGCATGGCGATGACGATGGGCGTCAGGATCAGCGCCGCGCCATCGTTGGCGAACAGCGCGGCCACGGCCGCACCCAGCAAGACAAGAAGCACAAACAGGCGCCGGCCGCTGCCGCCGCCCCAACGCGCCACGTGCAACGCAGCCCACTCGAAGAAGCCGGCCTTGTCGAGCAGGAGGCTGATGATGATGACGGCCACGAACGCACCGGTGGCATTCCAGACGATATGCCAGACGGTGGGAATGTCACTGACGTGGATGACGCCCGCGAGCAAGGCCACGGCGGCGCCCGCGGCGGCGCTCCAGCCGATACCGAGGCCGCGAGGCTGCCAGATGACGAAGGTGAGGGTTATCAGGAAGATGAGAAATGCGATCAGCACGGAAGTCTTTCAGGGAGCTACGGGCACATGGACAAGCCGGGCAATGGCCCGGCTGACGTAACGGAAGGTGGCGTTCAGGCGCCGATATGGCCGATGCGGTCGAGTTCGGTCTTGAACTTCGCGCGGTCGGATTTCAACTTCTCGAGCGGCAGGGCGAGGAAGGCTTCGATACGTGCGCGGAGGATGGCGTAGGCCTTTTCGAAGGCGGCGTCGATTTCCTCTTCGGTACCGACGACGTGGCTTGGGTCTTCGACACCCCAATGCGTACGAAGCACCGGACCGAGGTAGGCCGGGCAGGTTTCACCGGCAGCGCTGGCACACACCGTTACCACGAGGTCAGGGGTGACGGGCAAATTGTCCCAGGACTTGCTGTAGTAGCCCTCGGTGGAAATGCCTTTGCTGGCGAGCAGGGCGAGCGCCTTGTCGTTCAACTTGCCGGTCGGTTGGCTGCCTGCGCTGATGGCGTGCCAGCCAGTTGGAGCCAGATGATTGAAGACGGCTTCACTGATGAGCGAGCGGCACGAATTGCCGGTGCAAAGAAAAAGTACGTTCACGGTAGACCTTAGGTTGAGAGGAAATAAGCGCAGAAATTAGCTTGTTTGGCTGGAAGCGATGGGCTCACATCCCGAGCCATTCGTTGGCGAACAAGGATTGCCGCCACAGCAGTTCTCGGTCAGGAAGCCCAGCAGCTGATTCATCGTGTCGAAGTTCGCTGCGTAAATGATGAAACGGCCTTCCTGGCGCGGAATCACCAGGTTGGCGTGGGTAAGTTCTTTCAGATGAAAGGACAGCGATGAGGGAGGCGTGCCGAGTGCCTCGGCAATCTTGGTTGCGGAAAGTCCTGCAGGGCCAGCCTGCACGAGCAAGCGAAAGGTTGCCAGCCTTGATTCCTGGGCGAGGGCGGCAAGCGCGGCAAGTGCGGGTTTCGTGTCCATGATCTCGTCCAAATATTCGATAGTTCCAGTATAGTGGAATTGACGCCTGTGCGGCAAGCCCTCACAGGAGCGGCACGTCCGAACGGCCGATGGCGGCCAGTTCCTTTTGGATAGCCAGGCGCGACAGCGTCGCAAACGGAAGCATGGAAAAGATGTCGAGGCGATTCTTGATCTCGCGGCATGTGCGGGCAAAGACCTGGCGATGCTCCCGGTCGCTGCCCACGAATGCTGCTGGATCTTCGAAGCTCCAATGCGCCGTGATCGGGTGCCCTGGCCAGCGGGGACACGCCTCGCCAGCGGCCTTGTCGCATACCGTGATCACGAAGTCCATGTGCGGAGCATCGGCAACTGCGTACTCATCCCAGCTTTTGCTGCGCAGGCCCTGGACGGGGAAGCCGAGCCGTTCGATCTGTTCGATCGCAAAGGGATGCACCGAGCTGCCTGGATGGCTTCCTGCGCTGTAGGCGCGAAACCGGCCAGCGCTGGTGGCGTTGAGGATGGCCTCGGCAATAATGCTGCGCGAGGAGTTGCCGGTGCAAAGAAATAGTACGTTGAAAATCCTGTTGTCAGTCATGGCGGTCTCGACCTGTTCGGTTAGTTGATACGACACTTCCAAATATATCGAAACATCTTGACCGTTTGATGACAACGACGATATTCTATATTCGTCGATTAACGAATAACCGGTTCAGGCGCGCGTCCGGGTCTATCGCTGCGCCCATGCATTCGTAATTCGACGAAATAGGAAATGCCGAGGTTTGGCTGCGGACCAACAGAACTTTGCCTGACTAGACGAGGAGAGCAAGAATGAATAGCAACAAAAAACTGCCGGTGGCGGTGCTTGGAGCTGGGCCTGTAGGCCTTGCGGCGGCTGCGCACCTGATCGAGCGGGGCCTAACGCCGCTCATTCTCGAAGCTGGCCCCAAGGTAGGCGCCAACCTGGCCACCTACCGCCACGTGCGCCTGTTCTCGCCCTGGCAATACAACGTCGACAAGGCGGCCCGCCGCCTCCTGCAGCAGCACGGTTGGACTTCGCCGCCGGACGACGGGCTGCCGACCGCGGGCGAACTACTCGACGCTTACCTTACTCCGCTCGCAGCGACGCCTGCAATTGCGGCCAACCTGCTGCTCGGGCAGCGGGTCATTGCCATCACGCGCGTCGGTTTCGACAAGGTAAAGACCAAGGGCCGCGAGGCCGCACCCTTCCTGATCCGCACCGAAACGGCGGAAGGGACTCGGCAGTACCTGGCCAGTGACGTGATTGACGCTACCGGCACCTGGTCGCATCAGAATCCGTTGGGTGCCGATGGCATCCCTGCGCTTGGCGAAGTGGTACTGGCGGCGCGCATCGACTATGGCATGCCTGATGTCCTTGGAAGCGCGCGTGAACGCTTTGCGGGCCGGCGAGTGCTGGTCGTGGGAGCAGGGCACTCCGCAGCCGGAAGCCTGCTCGCGCTCGCGCAACTAGCCGAGGCATATCCGAAGACCAGCATCGTCTGGGCAACCCGCGGCAGCAACCTGACCCGGGTGTTCGGCGGCGGCGAAGCCGATGGCCTGCAGGCACGCGGCCAGCTCGGAATACGCCTGAAGGCCCTGCGTGACTCTGGTGGACTGGAATTGCGCCAGAACTTCCGGATCGAGCAACTGGAAGAAGTCGACGGCCGGATCCGCGTGACCGGAGAGCCGATCAGCGGCGCCACGCCGGTGATCGACGGGATCGACCGTATTATTTGCGCGGCCGGGGCGCGGCCCGACCTTGCGCTGACGCGCGAACTGCGCGTGCGCCATGACCCGTGGCTCGAGAGCACCGACGCGCTGGCGCCCCTGATCGATCCGAACGAGCACAGCTGCGGCACCGTCCGTCCGCACGGACATAACGAGCTGGCCCACCCTGAAGCCGGCTACTACGCCGTGGGCGCAAAGAGCTATGGCCGCGCACCTAATTTCTTGATGGCGACAGGGTACGAGCAGGTGCGCTCAGTGGTCGCAGCTCTTGTGGGCGATATGGCTGCGGCCGACGACGTGCAGCTCGACCTGCCGAAAACGGGCGTGTGCAATACTCGGCTGGCTTACGACGATGCTGCATCCGAGCCGGTGGTTTCCTGTTGCGGAGTCCCGGCGGCCCAGGCTGCGAGCTGCTGCGTTCCAGCACCGTCTCCGTTCGGCGCTTGCGGCTGCAGTGCGCCGGCCAAGACCAGCTGCTGCGCCTGATTGAATGAACTGCCGTCGGCGCGAGCCGGCGGTGCCAACCTGGAGCCTCGCGTGCAACGGCCATCGAAGACCATTGGCATCCTCGCCGTCACCCAGATCCTGTCCTGGGGATCGCTTTACTATGCCTTCACCATCGTGGCCCCCGATATCGAGCGTGATCTGGCGCTCGCGCCGGAACTGGTGTTCGGCGCCTTTTCATGGGCCTTGCTCGTTGCAGGATTGGCTTCTACGCCAACGGGCATCCTGCTGGACCGCTACGGCGGGCGCTACGTGATGGCGACAGGTTCGTTGCTATGTACTCTTGGGCTGGTTTGGCTCAGCCGCTGCACCAGCGTCGCATCCTATTATTTTGCCTGGACGCTCATTGGCGTTGCGATGGCACTCACGCTGTACGAGGCCGCTTTCGCAACCATCAACCGCAAGCTCGAGATTGGCTCCAGAAAAGCGATTTCGACCTTGACGCTGTTCGGCGGTTTTGCCAGCACGGTGTTCTGGCCATTGACCGCCAAATTGCATACGATGCTAGGCTGGCGCGACACCTACCTTTTGTACGGGCTCATACAGCTTCTGATCTGTGTGCCGCTACATCTCTGGCTAGGCACCGATCCGGCCGGCAGCAAGTTGAGGGATCCAGCCGGTGCGCCCCGGAGCCACACCCTGGCGGAAGCTTTGCGGCACCAGGCGTTCTGGATGCTGGCACTGGCATTCTCGGCCAATGCATTCATTTTCTCGGCGATGTCGGTCCACCTGATCCCGTTGCTCGGGCACTTGGGCGCATCCGCGACGCTGGCGGTCATGCTGGCCACGTTGATCGGCCCAATGCAGGTTGCGGGGCGTATTGGAGAGATGACGCTCGGGCGGAATACGCCGCCGCAAACGGTCGGCAAGCTGACGTTCTCGATGCTCCCGGCAGCCTTGCTCGTCCTTGTACTATTTGGTTCGCAGGCTTGGGCGGCGGCTTCTTTCTGCGTGCTTTACGGGTTGAGTAACGGCATCTTGACTATCGTGCGTGGTTCGGTCCCTCAGGCGCTGTTCGGCCGCGAAAACTATGGCGCAATCTCCGGTGCGATGGCAGGCCCGTCGCTCCTTTCGAAGGCGGCCGGGCCGCTGGCAGCGGCAGCAATCCTGCGATACGACAGAGGTCCTTTGGTATTGCTGTTCGTGCTGCTCGCCATGTCTGTCGCTTCGCTTGCCTTCTACCTTCGAGCGGTCGCCGCTGAACCATCGCGGCAGTACGTCAAAGCTTTTGACAAGAGTGTCTCCTGAGGCCTATTCTGCGTTCGCCAAACAACGAACAAACCTATGTCCAAATCCTGCTGTCCTCCAACTACGCCTCGCATGCGTGATACGGAAATCGATGCCGATGACCTGGCACGCATGTGCAAGGCACTCGCGCATCCTGCACGTATCCAGCTGCTCCGTCACCTGATCGATTATGGCGAGTGCTACTTCGGGAAGCTAACGGATGTCTTGCCGCTGGCGCCGTCGACGATTTCGCAGCATGTCTCGATCCTGAAGGAAGCAGGACTGATCGAGGGGTCGTCGGATGTGCAGCGGGTCTGCTACTGCGTCAACCAGGAGCGGCTGCGAGAGTTGAAGCAGGCGATTGGAGCGCTTTAGCGTTCGTGCAATCCGACGCCGGCTTCTTTCGCCAAAACGATCCCGCCAATGACGAGGTGCAGCTCACGTTTTCGCAGCTCGTCCCGCAGAGTCTAGTTTCCTGTCCCTAGCTTGCGCTGTATGTTCTGCGCCGTTCTCATGACAGCAGCAATCCGCGATTTTGCCTCTGGCTTGCGGCCGGCATCGACTTCGAGACAAGTTAGGTTGGCCTCGAATGGCGTTCAGACACTGTCCCTTATGGAGAGCCGGAATCCGATCCACGGTCTTTGATAATCTCCTATTATCAAAGACCGTATTCTTTGTACCGAAGATGCGCTATCCCCCATCCCAACAGATTTGCCTAAG
>JBKHWY010000268.1:0-6397 GCA_046566285.1 Gammaproteobacteria bacterium
CGTCGTAGGCGATGATGCCCAGCGGCGCGGAGTGCGCGGTCAACAGCAGGTCCGGCGTGGTGACCTTGCCCTTCAGGTCAGGCCGCTGGCCTTTCAGGCGCGGCTCTTCATGTGCGCCGATGTAGTACCACGGCCAGCCATAGAAGGCGCCCTGCTTCACGCGGGTCAGGTAATCGGGCGGCAGATTATCGCCCAGCATGTCACGCTCGTTCACGCTGCACAGCAGGTCGCCCGTGGGCGCGTACATGATCATCCCCACGCAGTTGCGCAGGCCCGTGGCGAACGTACGCTTGTTCTTGCCGTCGGGGTCGAAGGCCAGCACCAGGGCCCGATCGAGTTCGTCGCGCCAGGGCGCGCCCATGCCGTGCTTGGCCTCCCACTGGGCCAATGGCTCGGGCGCCGTAGCGCCGATCCCTTCGGCCACGTTGGAGGCCGAGCCGACCGACACGTACAGGGTTTTCCCATCGGGCGAAAACGCCAGCGTGCGGGTGGTGTGGCCGCCCGCTTCGGCCGTCAGTTTGGGCACGACGACTTCCGGCTTGGCGCTTGCGACCAGGTCGCCGTTCTTGTACGGGAAGCGCACGATCGAGTTCACGTTGGCCACGTACACGTACTGGGGGTTCGGGCCGGCCGGCCAGAACGCCATGCCGTACGGCCGTTCCAGGTCGCTCGCGAACACGCTGACCTGGTCGGCCTTTTCCCCAGTGGCCGAACGCAGTACCTTGACCACGCGCTTGGCAGGCGACGAGAGGAAGATGTCGCCGTTCGGAGCGCGCACCATCAGGCGGCCCTTGTCGGGGTCCTGCGCCCACAGGCTGATCTTGAAGTTGGCCGGGACCGATGGCACCACGTTGTCCGGACGGTCCACGGTGCTGGGCCCGTTGCCGGCACTGGCGCTGGCGAAGGGCTGCGGCAGCTCGGCCATGCGTACTTCGTGAATGCGCCCCGGCTGATCGTCGCTCCAGTGCTCTTCCTTGAAGCCTGCTGCGGCCTGTGCGGGTTCCGCCTTCGCCGGTCCGCCTTTGGCTGCCACGGCCTTGCCCTTGGCCTTGCCGAGGTAAGCCACCAGCGCGGCGCGGGTGGCGTTGTCGGGCACCTTGACCGGCATGGCCGTGCCGGGCGCATACGCCTGCGGGTCCTTGAGGAACAGCGACAGTTCCTGCGCGGTCCACTGTTTGCCCTTGGCCCCCACCGCGGCCAGGGCTTTGCTGTAGCCGAAGCCGGGCACGCCGGCGACCTTGCGGCCGACCACGTTGAACAGGCTCGGGCCGGCCAGCGTGGTCATGTCGGGCGCGATGCTGTGGCACATGGCGCAGTTGTTCTGGAAGGCCACCGCGCCGGAAGGCGCGGCAGCGGTGGCGGCGCCGGCGGCCAGGCCGAGCGTCAGTACGGCCGAGCGTACCAGGATGGGATGGGGCATGTGTTCTCCTCGCGTTTTTGTAAGGCCTCGGATGAACGCATCGGCGTGCGAGCGCTGCGCGCCGGCAGCATCCGTGGCGGTGCGAGACTATAGCAGGGAGCGCACCGGCGCGCCGCGCGACCCCCGATTGCGCACGGCGCAAAAAAAACGGAAGCCGAAGCTTCCGTTTCAATCAAGCGGCCGAAAGGCCGCTATCTGGGGTCCGATTGGGACTGAACCTTAGGACTTGCGACGACGAGCCATGAAGCCCAGGGCGCCCAGGCCTGCCAGCATCATGCCGTAGGTTGCTGGTTCTGGAACTGGCTGCAGCGATACGTCGCCCGAGAAGCTCGCGCCTTTGCTCGAGACCAGGGTGCCGGTCACTTGCAGGAAGTAGGTGCCGCTGTTGAGCAGGGTGTGGATCGAACGGCTTTCGACCGAACCGGTCGACAGCAGCGAGCCCACTGCAACACGGTCACCGTCGGCGGTGAACACGTCCAGCGAGGTCAGGTCCAGGCCCAGGTTCGGGTTGGAGCTGAACGAGCCGACCAGGGCGTCGAAGTACGATGGGCCCGACACCGAGAAGGTGAAACGGTCGGCGAAGGTGTTGCCGCCGTTTTTGGCGCCGAAGCTGTCGCCGAAGAAGGCTGCGCCGTCTTCGAACACCAGTGCTTCGTCAGCTTGCGAGATGTCTTTGGCGTGTGCCACGGAGCCCAGGGATGCGGTCGCAAACACTGCGGCAGCGATCAGAGTTTTCATCATTTTAACTATTACCTCGTTATAAAGTTAGCTTTAATTTAAGCCTAACAAACTATCGGAGACTGTATGCTAACAAATGCTAGAAATATTGACAACGTTCATTTGTGTATACTTTATACGTAGGAACAATCCTACCCAATCGGGAGGTTGTTTGATACGCATCAAACAAATGAGTGCAAATTATTTCCACACGGCACTTAATGGATGGGATCGGGGGGTCGTCCTGTACTGATGAGAGCGTGCGATGCGCACCTCGACCCAGACACCACCCGAGAGGAAACCATCATGCTGAGCCTGCACACCAACAACGCCGCCCTGTCCGCACAGAACTCCATCACCCGCACCCAGAACAGCCTGTCGACCTCGATGACCCGCCTGTCGACCGGCTACCGCATCAATTCGGCCATGGACGACGCCGCCGGCCTGCAGATCGCCACCCGCCTGAAGTCGCAGTCGAGCGGCATGGGCGTGGCCATGCGCAATACCCAGAACTCGGTCTCCATGCTGCAAACCGCCGAAGGCGCGCTGAGCGAAGTGACCAACATCCTGACCCGCATGAAGGACCTGGCCACCCAGTCCGCCGATGGCTCCTCCTCGGCCGACGACCAGACCGCGATGCAGAAGGAATACGACTCGCTGACCGACGAACTGTCCAACATCTTCAGCAACACCAAGTTCGGCGGCACCTCGCTGCTGTCGACCACCGGCAAGCTGTCGGCCGCCGTCACCTTCCAGATCGGCGCCGATGCGTCGGAAAGCATGACCGCCAACTTCGTCACTGAACTGACCACCAACGTGCACGCGTCCGTCGCGCTGGCCGCCACCGGCTTCAAGGCCGACGGCACCGCCACCGCCGCCGCCGGCACCGAGATCGACGCCGCCACCGCCAACGGCACCATCGGCCGCCTGGTCACCGCGATCAACGACGTCAGCGGCCTGCGCTCGAAGCTGGGCGCCGTGGCCAACCGGCTCGACCACGTCTACAACAACCTGTCGAACGTGAGCACCAACACCCAGAACGCGGCCGGCCGCATCATGGACGTGGACTTCGCTTCGGAAAGCGCCAAGATGACCTCGAGCCAGATGCTGCTGCAAGCCGGCACCGCGATGCTCAAGCAAACCAACAGCATGTCCTCGATGGTCATGTCGCTCCTGCAGTAATGAAGTGACCGTGGACGATCTCCACGGCGCGCATCAAGGGGGGCCAGCTCTATCCGGGCTGGCCTTTTTTATACCCGCGCACCGTTGAAAGCACTCTCATGACCAGCATCTCGCCCATCGCCGCCCTGCTTCCCGTGCTCGCGCCCCTGCCCGGCGCCACGCTGGTCCCGGCCGCGCCGGCGCTGCCGGCGCCGGCGCCGCCCGCCGAGCCGGCAAGCGAGCCGGGCGAGAGCGCCGCCATGCGGCTCGACCAGCTGTTCATGAGCCGCCAACTAAGCTTCCCCTCGGCCGATGCGGGCGCGCTGGCGACCGGCTGGCGCGCCATGGTGGGGCACTACCGCGCCACCCTGATCGAACGCGAACTGCGCGCGCACAGCGGCATGCTGGCGCCAGCGGCGCGCCTGGCCGCGCAGGAAGGCCGCGTGCTGCGGCAGGACGCGGCGCTGGCTCCGGCCGACCCCTGGCGCTTCACCGTCCATGCGGGCAGCGCCCGCGCACAACAGCTGAAGGTGGTGGCGCGCGGGCCGGACGCGCCGCCCGGACGCCGGCGCCGCGCCCGCGTGGCCCTGCGCCTGGAACTGGAGATGGACGATGGCGCGCGCATTGCCGTGCAGGTCGAGCCGCTGCCGGACGGCGTGGCCCTCGACATCGCCGCGCCTACCCCGGCCCTCAAGACCTGGCTGCGCACCCTGCAGCCGCAATTGCAGCAAGCAGTCGAGCGGGCCGGCCTGCGCGTGGTGCGCTGGAGCGTCGCCGACCTGCTGGCCCCGTCCAGCGGCTCGCATGCCGCCCTGGCCTCGCTTGACGTGGCCAGCGTGCTGACCCTGCCGGTGTTTCGCGCCGTGGCCGAACTGGCCCTGCTGCTGCCGGCCTGCGCCGACGCCGGTGCGCCCTAGTTCCCGATCAGCCCACCGTTCCCACGATCGACACGTCGCGGTTCTCGGGAATCTCGTTATACGACAGCACATGCAGGCCGGGCGCGAACAGCTTGGCGTAGCGCGCCAGCAGCGGGCGCACCTGCGGCAGCACCAAGAGCAGGGGCGGGGTATGCTGCTGCTTCATCTGTTCGCGCGCCACCGGCATGTTCACCTGCAGCTGCGCCAGCAGTTGGGGGTCGATGGGATAGTTGTCCAGCGCGACCTTGCCGCCCTGGCTCTGGCGCGCCTGGTTGAGTGACCCCAGCAGCATGTTCTCCAGCTCGGCCGACAGATTAAAGGCCGGCATATCCTTCTTCTTGCCAAACAGGCTGGTGACGATCTGGCGCCGCAGCGCGCAGCGCACTTCGGCCGCCAGCAAAATCGGATCCTTGGTGGTCTCCGAGCTGTCCAGCAGCGTGGTGGCCACCACCACGATGTCCTTCAGCGACACGCCTTCGGCCAGCAGCACGCGCAGCACCCGCAGCAGCTGGGTGTGGCTCAGGGCCTTCTCCAGCGCGGCGCCCAGCTTGGGGGCAAGCGCGCCCAGGCGCTCCATCAGGGCCGGCACGTCCTCATGGCAGAACAGTTCATGCAGGTGTTCGCGCACCACCTTCGAGCAGTGGGTGGCGATCACGCTGGCCACTTCCACCACCTGGTAGCCCTGCCCCAGCGCATGGCCCTTCTGGTCCGGCGTGATCCACGTGACCGCCATGCCGAACGCCGGCTCCAGGCCGGGAATGCCGTCCAGTTCACCGTACACATTCGGCGAGGCGATCGCCATCAGGTGCTCCGGATGCACCTCGCCCTCGGCCACCACCACGCCCGACAGGCTGATGGTGTACTGGGTAGGCCGCAGCGTGAGGTCGTCGCGCACGCCAATGGCCGGCAGCAGCACGCCCATCGATTCCGACAGGCTCTGGCGGATGCCCTTGATGCGCTTGGCGAGCGCTTCGCCCTGGGCGCGGTCGACCAGGTTGACCAGGCGGTAGCCCACCGCCACCGACACCGGCTGCACCACCGGCAGCTGCTGCCAGTCCAGTTCCGGCACGCGCTCGTCGTGCAGGGCCGCTTCGATGGCGGCCACGCCGGCGTCATCCGGGGCCTGCACCCGGGTGGCCAGGCGCCAGCCCACGTAGAACAGCACGGCGGCGAACACCCCGAACCAGAACCACGGCATGCCCGGCACCATGGCCAGGACCAGCATGACCCCGCCGGCGGCGAACAGCACGGGCGGCTGGGCCAGCAGCTGGTCGCCCACCTGCTGCTCCAGGTGGCCCGATTCGCCGATGCGCGTCACCAGGATCGCGGCGGCGGCCGACAGCAGCAACGCCGGAATCTGCGCCACCAGCCCGTCGCCGATGGTCAGCAAGGCATAGGTGCGGAACGAATCGGCCAGCGGCAGGTCGTACATCAGCGCGCCGATGGCCACCCCGCCCACCAGGTTGATCATCAGGATCAGGATCGAGGCGATGGCGTCGCCGCGCACGAACTTCGAGGCCCCGTCCATGGCGCCGTAGAAGTCCGCTTCGGCCGCCACGTCCTTGCGGCGCTGCTGGGCCTTTTCCTGGTTGATCAGGCCCGCGTTCAGGTCAGCGTCGATGGCCATCTGCTTGCCCGGCAGCGCATCCAGCGTGAAGCGCGCGGACACCTCCGAGATGCGCTCGGCGCCCTTGGTCACCACCACAAAGTTGATGATCATGAGGATCACGAACACCACCAGGCCCACCACGAAGTTCCCGCCGATGACCACGTTGCCGAAGGCTTCGATGACCTGGCCGGCCGCGTGCGTGCCTTCGTGCCCGCGCAAGAGCACCACCCGGGTCGAGGCCACGTTCAGGGCCAGGCGCATCAGGGTGGTCCCCAGGATCACGGTGGGGAAGACCGAGAAGTCCAGCGGGCGCTTGCTCGACACCGACACCAGGATCACGATCAGCGCCAGCACGATGTTGAAGGTGAACAGGATGTCCAGCAGCACCGGCGGCAGCGGCAGCATGATCATCCCGAGCAGCATCAGGAGGAAGGCCGGGGCGGCGTATTTTTGCCGGCGCAGTTCGGCGCGCAGTTCATTGACTAAGGCGTTCATGGAATTCACGTTGCGGAGACCTCTGGAATATCAGCCAGGTGCGCAGGCACCGGGACTTCGTTGGGAAAGCGCGGCGGC
>JBKHWY010000269.1:0-337 GCA_046566285.1 Gammaproteobacteria bacterium
TATCCCCTGGCTTATTACCCCTTCTTCATCGGCTACGCGCATGAGCGCGGGCATGGCGCGGGCGAGGGGGCGAACCTGAACCTTCCCCTTGCCCCCGGCACCGGCGATGCGCGGGCCGACCAGCTTGAACAGGGCAAGGCTTACCTGAACAGCCTGGCCGCCGGCACGGTGGTGGAAACGCGTACGCTGTTCCTGTACAGCGACAGCGGCACCCCGCCCGCGCAGCCCATCGTCATCAGCGCGCCGGCCGCCGAGCCGGGAACGGCGGTGGCCCTGGTCATCGACGCGCGCAACGTGGCGCCGGGCAGCGTGATCAAGCTGGAGAACGTCGATTTCG
>JBKHWY010000269.1:347-6377 GCA_046566285.1 Gammaproteobacteria bacterium
CTGGGCGCGGGCGACGACATGCTGTTCGGCGGCGGCGGCAACGACATTGTCGGCAGCGAGGGCGGCAACGATTTGCTGAACGGCGGCAGCGGCAACGACATGCTGTTCGGCGGGATCGGCAACGATACCCTGCTGGGCGGCAGCGGCGACGACGTGCTGCAGGGCGGACGCAGCGACATCGGGCGCTGGGACTACTACCTCGACCTGCGCGGCCAACTGGCGGTGCGCCACAGCAGCACCTTGGTCGACGCGAATGCGGTCGAACCGATCGCCCTGGCGGAACTGGACCGGGGCGACGCCGGCCTGGCGTTTGCCAACGCCGCGCCCGAGCGCCTGAAGGCGGTCGCGCTGCTGTTCCACGCCGCCTTCGAGCGCGCGCCGCGGCCGGAAGGCCTGGCGTTCTGGGCCAACAGCGGGCTGGCCATCGAGGACATCGCCAAGCAGATGGTCAAGTCGGCGGAATGGGCCGGCGCGAACGGCAAGCTGGGCAACCAGGCCCTGGTCGAGCATCTGTACCAGACCGTCCTGGGCCACGCGGGCGACGCGGCCGATATCGCGCGCGCGGTCGCCCAGCTCGACAACAAGACCCTCGAAGCGGGCACGTTGCTCAACCAGCTGGCCCAGGGCAGCGCCCACCAGACCTACCTGAGCAGTGTGTACGGCCTCCGCCTGGCGAGCGAAACGCTGGCCGGGGAACGCGGGCGCATCCTCGGCAGCGGCGACGACCGCCTCGACGGCGGCGCGGGCAGCGACCGTCTTGAAGGGGGCGATGGCGTCGACACGGCCGTGTATGCGGGCCGCAAGGCCGACTACAAGGTGCTGCTGGCCGGCGACGGCCACCTGCGCGTGGCCCAGGCCATCGGCAGCGATGTCGATACCCTCAGCCACATCGAGAAAGCGCAATTTGGCGACGGCACGATCGACCTGGGCTTCATGCAGCACGGGACGGCGGCGCTGCAGCAGGTCGGCATGACCTACCAGCTGGTGCTGGGCCGCGCGGCGCTGGCCCCCGGCTTCACGTTTTGGGCCAATGCGCAGCTCGGCGCCCGTCAGCTGGCCGACACCTTCCTGCATTCGGCCGAATTCGTGCAGCAGCACGACAAGCTCGATAACGCCGGCTTCGTCAACCTGCTGTACGAGAACGGCGTGCACCACGCGGCTACCTTGTCGGACCTGACGCGCTGGGGGGACTACCTGCAGACGCACAGCCGCGCCGAACTGGTGGCCACGCTGACAACGGATGCTGAATTCGTGGGCGTGCAGACCGGCACCGACGGCCTGGTCCTGTTCTGAAAAGGTAATTTGTCCCATGGCGCGGCGCGCTCCAAGCTGGTAGCCTGTAGGCTTTCCACACGAAAGAGCGAAGATGGACAAGCGAAGCTTTACCCGCACCCTGGGCCATGCCGTATTGACCGCGCTGCTGGCAGCGCCACTGGCTGCCAGCGCGGCCGCGCCGGTCATCAAGGTGTACAAGAGCGCCACCTGCGGCTGCTGCAAAGGGTGGGTGGAGCACCTGAAGGCGGCCGGGTTCACCGTCGAGGCGAATGACGTGCCCGACCCGTCGGTGTACCGCCAGAAGGCGGGCATCGGCGACCAGTTCGGCTCCTGCCACACGGCGCTGGTGGGCAAGTACGCCATCGAGGGCCACGTGCCCGCCGCCGAGATCCGCCGACTGCTCAAGGAAAAGCCGGCCGCGCGCGGCCTGTCCGTTCCCGGCATGCCGATGGGCTCGCCCGGCATGGAAGGCGAGCACAAGGCAGCCTACGATGTGGTGCTGGTCAAGCAGGACGGCTCCAGCACCGTGTATCGCCACCACCAGGGCGACTGAGCCCTCCTCCTCGCGATCCTCCCGCCCGGGCGCCCCACGCCCGGCGACGACCACCGGCGCGCGCCGAAGTTCCGGTGAATCACCTTCCGTTGAGTTCGCTCAACGCGAACCTTGGCCAGACACGTAGACTAAATTTCCGGACGTAATTTTTTGGGTTGCAACCTGAAGAGGTAGTCATGGCCCAAGGTATTCCAAATGCATTGGCTGCAGTCAACAACGCGGCCTGGCCGGCCCGCCCTCACCGTGTTCTTCGCACCCGCCAGCAAGGCTCGATCGCCGTCATCAGCGCCATTTGCCTGTTGGTCATCATCGGCCTGATCGGCTTCGCCCTGGATCTGGCCCGGGTCTACAACCGGCGCGTCGAACTCAAGGGCGTCGCCAACGCGGCGGCGCTGGCCGCCGCCCGCCAGCTCAACGGCAGCGCCGCCGGCATCGCCAAGGCCAGCGCAGCCGCAGCGGCCGCCGCGGCCACCTACCGCTACAACTACGGCCAGGACGCCTTTGCCTGGTCCGACGCCGCCCTGCAGTTCAGCAGCAGCTTCGATGAGCACAGCGTGTGGCTGGACGCCGCCGCGGCCGCCAGCGCACCTGGCAAGCTGTTCTTCGCGCGCGTGCGCACCGATGCGCTGGCCGGCGACGCCGGCGTGCTGGAGACGGTGCTCATCAAGGCCATGTCCGCCCGCCTGGACAGCGTGCAGCTGTCCGACGAAGCGGTGGCCGGACGCTCCTCGCTGGACGTGGCCCCGCTGGCCATCTGCGCGATGTCGTCCACGCCGGCCGAGGCGCGCGTCAATCCCGGCACTCCGGCGGCCGAGGAACTGGTCGAGTATGGCTTTCGCCGTGGGGTCGGCTACAACCTCCTGAACCTGAACCCGAACGGCGCCCAGCCCGAACACTTCCTGGTCAACCCGATCGCCCAGCCCGGCGCGGCGGCGGTGTCGTCACAGACCCACACGGCCACGGTGGCGCCGTTCATATGCACCGGTTCGCTCTGGCTGCCGACGTTCAACGGCGGCGAGCTACGCCTGATCCGGCCGTTCCCGATGGCCTCGCTCTACCCGCATTTCAATGCGCGCTTCGACGACTACAGCGGCGGCGTGTGCAAGCCGCGCGGCGCTCCGCCCGACGTCAACATCAAGGCCTACGCCTTCAATGGCGGGGCCGGCTGGATGGCCGCCACGCCGGCCGGCCAGGGCGCCGCGCCTGCCACCGGTCCGGCGCGCCTGTGGACCGTGGCCGACCCGTCCCCCGCGCCCGGCACCAACAGCGCCGCCTCGTACGGCCCGCTGTGGGCCTACGCCAAGGCGGTGCCGTTCGCGCGCTACAGTCCGGGTGCCAGCGAACCGGCGGCCGGCTATGCCACCTTCGGGACCGGCAGCTGGTCCACCCTGTACAGCCCGGGCGCGCCGGTGGCGGCCCTCAGCTATCCCACACCAGGCCAGGGCAACCGCCCCTACTGGACCGGGGCAGGCGCCTGGTTCCAGGCCCCCTCCAGCGCGAATCGTGCGTACGCCCAGCGTAACCGGCGCGTGCTGAACATCCCGCTGCTGGCCTGCCCGGTGGGCGCGGGCACCAGCACCTCGGGCACGGTGCTGGCCATTGGCCGCTTCTTCATGACCGTGCCGGCCACCTCCAGCGCCCTGTTCGCGGAGTTCGCCGGCGTGATTCCCGAAACCGCCGTCAGCGGCATGGTGGAGCTCTACAAATGAAGCGCAATTCCAAGCAGCGCGGCATCGCCGCCGTCGAACTGGCCATCCTGCTGCCGCTCCTGGCGCTGCTCTTGACGGTGCCGCTGCTGTTCGGGCGCTACTTCCACGCTTACACAGTTGCCCAGAAAGCAGCGCAGGATGCGGCCCGCTACATGGCCACCATTCCGCAGGCGGAGATGAAATCGACGGCGCTGGTGGACGCCTCCGTGGATGCGGCGCGCGCCATCGTCGCCGCCGAGCTGGCCGACCTGCACCTGGGCGGCAGCGAACGGGTGGCCGTGCTGTGCGACGCTGTCTGCGCCGGGGCCGGTCTCCTGCCCGCCACGGTACGGGTGCAGATCCGCTTTGCCATTACCGACGACATCCTGTCCGCCTGGTTCGCCGGCGACAACGGATACCACATCAACGCCGACGTGACGATGCCTTATGCTGGCCACTAACCTATCTTCCACTGCGCCCACTCTGCACGCGCGCAGGAACGGCGGCGCCTACGCCGTCGAATTCGCCCTGGTCCTGATGCTGTTCATGCTGCTGGTGTTCGGCGCGATCGAGCTGGCGCGCCTGATCTACCTGTTCAACACGGCGGCCGAAGTGACGCGCCGGGCCGCCCAGAACGCCGCCGTGACGGACTTCCGCTATGGCGGCCGGTTGCGGGAGGTGGCGCAACGCGCGGTGTTTCGCACCAGCCCGGGCGAGCTGCCGTTCGGGGCGCCCGTCACCGACCGGCACGTCGTCATCGATTACCTGGCCCTGACACGCAACGGCAGCGGCGCGCTGACGATGACGCCCATCCCGAAGTCGGCCATGCCCAGCTGCCCGGCGCGCAACCGGCAGGTCTGCAGCCTCGATCCGAACGATGCGTCCTGCATCCGCTTCGTGCGCGCGCGCATCTGCCAGCCGGGCGCGCAGGACTGCGGCGCGGTGCCCTACCAGACGCTGGTGCCGCTGGTGCGCCTGCCCTTGAACGTGCCGGCATCGACCACCATCGTGCCGGCCCAGAGCCTGGGCTTCACCTTGGGATCGAGCCCGTGCACCTGATTGTGCCGACGTTTATTCGCCCGGCTTTTGCGAGCGGAACGGGAACATCAGCTGGCGCGTGAACCCGTCCGGCACGTAGTCGCCCACCACGCCGTACTTTTCCGGAAAACCGGTCTGGCCCTTGATGGCCGTGCCGAGGATGTGGTCGATGAAGGAAAAGTGCGCGGCGTAGTTCTTGTCGATGGCGATATCGTCGGACGAGTGGTGCCAGTGGTGGAAGTCCGGCGTGACGATCAGGTACTTCAGCGGCCCCCAGGGCAGGTGCACATTGGCGTGGTTGAACACGGCCTGGAAGCCCACCACGACGATGTACAGGTCCATCACGCTCTTCTCGAAACCCAGCACGTACAGCGCGCCCAGCACGCCGACGCGGGTCACCAGCAGTTCGAGCATGTGCTGGCGCGAGCCGGCCAACCAGTCCATGGTCTTGGCCGAATGGTGGATGGCGTGGAAGCGCCACAGGAACGGCACCTCGTGATAGGCCCGGTGGGTGCAGTACTGCACCAGGTCCGCGCACAGGATGCACAGCAGCAGTTGCGGCACGAAGGGAATCGACTGCACCGCCGCCTGCACGGTATCGCTGGCCATCCAGCCGAACAGGCGGTGAATGGCGAAGTTCACGGTCAACAGCGCCAGGCCGACGATGAAGTGATTCACGGCGAAGTGCACCAGGTCGGTCTGCCACTCGGCGCGGAAGATCAGCTGGCCTTTGTAGAGCGGGAACAGCTTCTCGATGGCCGCGAAGATCACGGTCGATCCCAGCAGGTCGAGGATGAACCAGTCCAGGCCGATGTAGGGCGTGTGGTCGGGGAAGTCCGCCACCGGCACGTGCGAACCGCCCAGCAGCACGGTGGCGAGAATCAGCCCGCCGGCGACCAGGTTGGTGCCCCGGCGGCGCTTGAACAGCACGTTCAGGAGACTGATCGAGCCTGCGATGACCATGGCCGCGAACATGATCGAGCGGATCACGTCCGGATTGTATTTCTGGCGCAGCTCGGGCGTGGTCAGGTACTGCGGAAAGTGGAACGCCAGCACGCCCAGAAAACACAGGATCGCCAGCGCCAGCGCCACCACGCTGCTGGCCAGGCCGCCGGCACGCTCGAGTGGACCGCTCTGCGCCAGCAGCTCTGCGGTTTCCGACACTGCGCCGCTGACTTCATTGATGGCCGTCTTGGCCGGTTTGACTAGGATTTCCATGCACTCTTTGAGTTAACGCCTGACATAACAACAGGCAACATCGATAGTTTACATGGAAAAATTGCCGGAAGCTCAACAAGCAAGCGGCGACCGGCAAATTGTGATCAGCGAACAACGCCCAGGATCGGGCCCAGCTCGGCGCCCCGGCCGGTGCTGCCGCCGTGGAGCTCGTTCGGGTCATACACGCTCGATACCGCGCCGTCCAGGTACAGCGCGTCGCGGCAATGCAGGGTGTCGCGCACATAACTGGCCATCTCA
>JBKHWY010000270.1:0-6320 GCA_046566285.1 Gammaproteobacteria bacterium
AATTTCGCCCTGCTGCAGGCGGCCCTCAACTACGCCAAGACGGCCGAACAGATCTGGCTCGACGATCACCCCAACTACTGGTCGCCCACCACGGCGCTGGACAACCAGGTCACCCATCCGGGCAACCAGCTGAACCCCTGGATGCTGTCCTATCCGGTCAAGGGCAACCCGTCGGCCGACTATGCGGGCGGCGCCAACCCGGCCGAACTGGCGTGGTACTTCATGCTGCCGGCGATGGACTCCGGTTTCGGCTACTACAACGAAAACAGGGACGACAGCGTCAAGCCGACGCTCGCCTTCAACAATTCGCTGGCCTTCTCCAAGCCCTACGTACAGAGCAAGCTGGGGAGCGACCGCACCGGCCCGTCGGCCTGGTGGACCCAGCGCTATCCTTACAACCCTGGGTCGGTGAACGGGTCGAAAGCCGAAGGCTGGACCATCCAGCACTACAGCAATGACTTCGCGCTGTACACCTACGCGTACGACGTCTCCGGCATCGCCAGCGCCAAGGCCATGGTGCGGGTCCATTCGACCAACAGCATCGACGCGACCGACGACACCTACAAGGTGTACGACCCGGCCGCGATGGCGGGCAAACCCGGGTTGTCGATCAATCCGTCCAACGTGGGCGCATGGCGCGCGTACGACATGAACGTGCGTGACCTGCAGCCGGACATCAATGGGGTCGGATGGAATGCCGAGACGCGCGACACCCTGGCCGTGGTGCCGGCCCAGGAAATCGGCGACCTCTATTATGTGTACCTGTCCAACTACCGCAACCAGCTGCTGGACTACTACATCGAACTGACCGACGCCAAGGGCAACGTCACCCGCACCGAGATCCAGCAAGTGTTCGTGGGCGCGGGCAAATACCGTCCGGTCAGCGGCGGCAGCGGCTTTGTCGAGGACATCAACGGCACCGTCAATGGCGTCTATCCATTCCTGATCGTCGACCGTGACCCGCCCACCACGCCGGGCACGCCCACGGCCGGCACCACCACGGACCGCACCATCGCCCTCAGCTGGGCGCCTTCCACCGACAACGTCGGCGTGACCGGCTACCGGATTCTTCGCAACGGCGCCCAGGTCGGCACCAGCGCCACGACCAGCTTCTCCGACAGCGCCCTGTCCCCATCGACGCCCTACACCTACACGGTCGTCGCGGTGGACGCCGCCGGCAATGCGTCCCAGCCGAGCCCACCGCTCAACACCACCACCAAGGCGATCGACACCATCCCTCCCACCGCGCCAGGCCAACCGGCCGCCAGCGCCGTCACATCGAGCACGCTGTCCCTGAGCTGGGCGGCATCGACCGACAACTATGGCGTGAGCGAGTACCAGATCCTGCGCAACGGCGCGCAGGTGGGCACCAGCAAGAACACCGGCTTTGCCGACAGCGGCCTGTCGCCCTCGACCGACTATTCGTACACCGTCACCGCCAAGGACGCGGCGGGCAACGTGTCGCCGGTATCGACAGCGCGCTCGGTCACCACGGTGGCAGGCAACGTCGCCACCGTGTACTACAAACTGGGCGCCAACTGGAGCACCGCCAACATGCACTACGCGCCAGCGGGCGGGGCGTGGACTGCGGTGCCGGGCACCGCGATGGCGGCAGCCTGCACCGGCTGGCGCCAGCTGACCGTCAACCTGGGCACCGCCACCAGTCTCACGGCGGCGTTCAACAACGGCAGCGGCACCTGGGATAACAACGGTGGCAAGAACTACACGATTGGCACCGGCATCAGCGCCGTGCAAAGCGGGGCAGTATCCACCACCAACCCCTGTGTCCCCGATACTACCCCTCCGAGCATCCCGACCGGTGTGACTGCCACCGCCACCGACGCCACCACGGTCAAGGTAAGCTGGACCGCGTCCATCGACAACGTGGCCGTGACGGGCTACAGCATCCTGCGCGATGGCGCCCAGGTAGGCACGGTCGCCAGCGCGACCACCTACACCGACACCGCGGCCGCGCCATCGACCACGTACAGCTATACGGTCAAGGCCTTCGACGCGGTGCCGAACGTCTCCAACGCGAGCGCACCAGCGTCGGTGACCACGCCACCGCGGTCCGCAGCCTGCCAGGTGAAATTCACCATCGCCAACGCCAACACGGTCGTGGGCCAGTCGCTGCGCGTGGTGGGCAACCAGGCGCCGATCGGCAACTGGGCGCCTGCCAGCGGCGCATCGCTGGCCATCCAGGGCAGCGGCGCCAACGTGCCCTGGACCGGCACCGTCACCCTGCCGCCCAACACGACCGTGCAATACAAGTACGTGAAGTGGAACGGCTCGAGCGCGGCGTGGGAAAGCAACCAGGCCACCGCGTCGGGCAACCGCGAGTTCACCACGCCGGCCACCTGCAGCGCGGTGATCGACAAGAACGACGGCAGCTTCAAGTTCTAAGCTGATCCATCCCCAAGAAAGCCGCTAGCGATAGCGGCTTTTTTTTATGGCCGGCCAGCCCGTACGGCCTGCTCGACCCAGCCGAAGCCAATGCGTTCCTGTTCCATCCGCAGGCGCTGCGCCAACACGTCGTCGCGCAGCGCCGCATACACGGCCTGCTCCCCTTCGCTCAAGCGGGTCAATTCGCCCAGATAGCGCTTGCCCGCCTCCTCCTCGCCCCACAAGGCGCGGTGCGCATGCAGCGTGGCGAAATCCATCATCAGCGAACGCACATGGGGAAGGCTGGCGCGCAGGCGGTCCAGGATGGCGAAACCGTGGGTGTCGATATCGCCCCAGTACACCACCTCGCAGCCGTGCAGCCACGGCACCTGCGCCAGCCGCTCGATGCCGTAGCCGCCGCCGAACACCACCATCGCGTCCGGCGCCGGCGGAAACGCCAGTCCGTTGATTTCGTTTTCGGTGATGTAGACACGCGCGAGCGCCAGGCGCAGCCCGGCAAACTGCGCCACCGGGGTGGACACATCGGTCAGCCCGCCCAGCGCATGGCGGGGATCGAGCAGGCGAAAGCGTACCGTGGCCGGCTTGGCCAGCAGGCCATAGCGGCGCTCGAACTGGCGGGCCCCGTTTGCGAGCGGATCGACATGCGCGGGCGGCAGGACCGCGTCCAGCAGCTCGGCAAGCAGGGCCTTGCGCGCTTCGATGAACTTGCTGTCAACACCGCCGATGTCCAGCTGGCGCAGGTAGAGTCCCGCGCGCGGATGGGCGACGAACCACGCCAGGCACAGCAGCACCCGGTCCCAGTCGGCGGCATATTCCAGCAGTGTCATCGGGCGGCGCGCCAGCCATGCGGCCAGCGCCGGGAAGCGTTCCAGCGTGGTGGCGGCCAGGCGCTCGAACTGGCGCGCCTGCCGCACCTGCCCGACCAGGCCGATGGCATCGTCGTACGATGCGATGACCGCCTTGTCAGGCACCCGGTTGCGGCCCAGCTGGCGGTGATTGATCTCGCGCCAGGCCAGGCCGATACCGTCACTGGCCGCCCCTTCGAGCGCGCGAATCCAGCTGCGCACTTCATCGAAGCGCTCGCCCAGCTCGGCCACCGTCGGCTGGCGCAAGGGCAGCTCGAGCGGGAACGACGCCGTCCCGCTCACGCGTTCGGCCAGCAGGCGGCCACTGTCCCACCACCGGCGTAGGCGCTGGCGGATCTCGTCCGGCGTGGTCCAGGAAGCTGGCTTGCTCATGCGCTGCGCGCGTGGCGCTCCGCGTGGTACTGGCCGATGCTCAGGTAGCGCAGCATCGACTGGCGCCCTTCCTCGCTGTGCACGAAGCCCAGTCCCGCCACGTAGGGCTCGATGATGTGGATCTTCTGCAGCGGGGTGACGATCAAAAGCTGCAGGTTCATGCGCCTGAACAGCTCGAGGCCATAGCGCGCCGACTCGTCCGAGCCGCGCCCGAACGCTTCGTCGATGACCACGAAGCGGAACGAGCGCGAACGGGTGACGCCCCACTCCAGGCCGAACTGGTAGGCCAGGCTGGCGGCCAGCACCGTGTAGGCCAGCTTTTCCTTCTGTCCGCCCGACTTGCCGCCCGCATCCGTGTAGTGCTCGTGCTCGCGGTCGTCCTCGCGCCAGCGTTCGGACGCCGAGAACACGAACCAGTTGCGCACATCCGTCACCTTGCGCGTCCAGCGCCGGTCCATCTCGGCGCTGCCTTCCCGTCCGCGGAAGCGTTCGATGATCCGCTTCACCTGCAGGAACTTCGCCTCCGAATACTCTTCGTCCGCGCTGCCCGTCAAGGCGCCCTCGGTGCAGGCGCGCAGGTCCTGCTGGAAGTCGCGCAGGTCGGCGTCGAGATTGGTCTCGGCCTCCAGCGCGATGTAGCGGTTGGGGTTGTAGTCGATGGCCTGCAGGGAGCCGTTGATGGTGGCGATGCGTTCGCGGATGGTCTCGCGCTCACGCTTGAGTTGCGACTGGAAGCCGGCGATCTCGCGGATGGTGTTCTCGTTGAGGAGCTCCTTGAAGCGGCCGGCAAAGCGCGGCAGGTCGTCCGCCTCCAGCGCCGCCAGCATCTTGCGAAACTCCCCGGCCGCATCGATGCTCACGTCCACTTCGCGCGCATCCAGCGGCCAGCTGCGGGTGTAGTCCTGCATGGCGCCGATGATGGCGTCGCGCAGGCGGGCGATCTTCTTGTCCTCGGCATCGATGTTCGCCTGCAGCAGCTCGCGCAGGTCCTTTTCGCGATGGTCGCAGCTCTCCACCGTCAGCTTCTGGTCGCCGAACGCCTGCACACGCAGCGATTCGAGCAGGGGAAAGTAATGCGCCCGCGCGTCCGCGGGCGTGGCGCCGACCAGCACCTCGCATTCGGCTTGCGCCAACTGGGCCTGCTCCAGCTTTTCGGCCAGCCGCGCCTGGGCGCTGGTGGACGCTTCCAGCTCGTCCTGCGTGGCCGACTGGGCCTGCAACAGCTCGCTCATCTGCTGGTGCAGGGTGCGCAGCACGTCGGACGAGGCGGCCAGCTGGTCCTGTTCGCGCGCCAGGGCGTCGATGCCAGCCACCAGCGGCTTCCAGTCCAGTTCATTGAAGTCGCCGAACATGGCCAGCTGCTGCCAGTAGCCCAACAGCGCATTCTGGCCATTGACCTCGCCCTTGAGCACCTGGACATGAGCGGTGATGCCCTGCACGCGGGTGGTCAGGTCGCGTTCCTGCTTGGCCAGGGCGGCGATCTTGCTTTCATTCGACCATCCCAGCACGTAGCGCGATTTGTCGTCGATGCGGTGGCGGTCGTCCTTCTCGTGGCGCTCGCCCGCTGCCTTGAGCTGGCCGTTGCGGGTGACCGCGCGCTGCTCCCGGCGGAACTGGTCGAGCGTGGCGCAGCAGATGTGGTCGAACCTGCGCGCCAGCTCGGCATCGATCCAGGCGTAGAACGGCGAGTCGGGCCGGATCGCCAGCTTGTTGGCCAGGGCCGCCGCCGGCAGGACGCGCGCTTCGCGCGCCGTGTTGGCGCGCACGCGGTAATACACCAGCCGGCCATTCAGGCTGGTGCTGTCGACCCAGTCGGCCACGGCGCCGTAGTAGGCCTCCGGCACCAGCAGCGACAGGCCGAAGCCGTGCAGCAGGCGCTCGGCCGCCCCCTCCCAGGCGCGTTCGTCCTCGCGCACCTGGATCAATTCACCGATGAACGGCAAGCTGTCGGGCGCGATGTGCAGCGCTGCGCACAGGCGCTCGCGCAGGTCCAGCATGGCGCTGGGGATGTTCGAGCGGCGCCGCCGCAGCGATTCCAGCTCGGCGGTGATGGCGGCATACTGGCGCCCCAGTTCGCGCACGCTGACGCCCGCTTCGGTCAGGCGGTTCTGGAAATCGTCGCGCCGCGTGGCGCACTGCTGCTTGCCGGCGTCGATGGCGCGCCGGTTGGCGTCGAACGCCGATACATCGGCGGCGCCGGGCAAGCCGAGCAGGTGCGCCAGCGCCGTGTACTGGTCGGCCCGGCGCATGCGCTCGTCCTTCAGATCGTCCAGGCGCGCGATGTCGGACTTGATCTGTTCGATGCGATTGCCACCGTTGGCGGCAATCGCCTGGGTGATCTCGTCGCGGCGCAGGGCATGCGCGCGCCGCTCGCCCTGCAGGCGCGCCAGCTTGTGCCCGGCCTTGTCGAGCTCTCCCTGCAGCACCTCGATGCGGCGCGCCAGCAGCTGGCCCTTCAGCATCGCCGCCCATGGCCGCAGCGCTCCGCGGCAGCCGCGCAGCTGGTCGGCCTGCTCACGCAGGGCCGTATGACGGTCGCAATCGGCCACCAGGGGCGTCAGCTGCTCGATCTGGCGCTTGGCCTTCAAGACTGCTTCGTGCGCGCGATTGAGGTCGTCGAAGTGTTCGATCAGTGCCGCGATGCGCGCTTCCACCGGGAAGGCTTCGAGCATGTGCTCG
>JBKHWY010000271.1:0-6317 GCA_046566285.1 Gammaproteobacteria bacterium
ATCGACGAGGGCGACTACCGGGGCGGCCATAGCCGCGCGGACATCGAGGACTTGCTGGCTTTCCTCGACGATAATTTCGTGGCCTGGAGCCAGACCATGGCGCCGGCCATCATGGGCAATGCCGACCGCCCGGAACTGGCCGCGGAATTGCAGCAAAGCTTCTGCCGGGCCGATCCCACCGTGGCGCGCCAGTTCGCGCGTGTCACCTTCCTGTCCGACACGCGCGCCCAGCTGCCCCTGTTGACCCTCCCCACCCTGGTGCTGCAATGCAGCAACGACGCCATCGCGCCCGACCAGGTGGGACAGTACGTGCACGAAGCCATTCCCGGCAGTACGCTGGTGCGCATGCAGGCCAGCGGGCACTGCCCGAACATGAGCGCGCCGCATGAAACCATCGCGGCCATCCGGGCTTTCCTGGGCTGATCATGGACAGGCTGATGAACGTGCCCATCGACGTGCCCATCGACGCGGCCGCCCTGGCGGCGATGGAACAGCGCGCCGGCGCGCAGTACGACAGCGCCCCGGTGGGCTTCCTGTGCCTGTCGGTCGATGGCTGGATCGGCAAGGTCAACCAGACGCTGCTCGACTGGCTGGGCTACGCACGCGACGAGCTGGTCCAGCACAAGCGCTTCCATGACCTGATCGGCGCGGGCGCGCGCATCTATTTCGACACCCACCACACGCCGCTGCTGTACATGCAGGGGCATGTGCACGACATCGCCGTGGACTTGCGCAGCCGCGACGGCGCCCTGATGCAGGTGCTGGTCAATTCGGTGCTGCAGCGCGACGACGAGGGCCGGCCCTTGCTGATCCAGATGTCGATCTTCAATGCCAGCGAACGGCGCCGCTACGAGCGCGAACTGCTGCAAGCCAAGCGCCAGGCCGAGCAGGCCGCCGTCACCCTCGAACAACGGGTGCAGGAACGCACGCGCCTGTTGAGCGATGCGCTGGAACAGGCCGAGGCGGCGGTGCGCGCCAAGAGCGATTTCCTGGCCAATATGAGCCACGAGATCCGCACTCCGCTCAACTGCATCCTCGGCATGTCGGAGCTGGCGCTCGACTGCGTGCAGGAGCCCCACGTGCGCGACTACCTGGGCAAGATCAGCGGCGCCGGCGACACCGTGCTGCGCATCGTCAGCGAGATCCTCGACTTCTGCAAGATGGAAGCGGGAAAACTGCAGATCGAACGCCAGGTGCTCGACCTGCGCGCCACGCTGGCCGACATCCTGGCCGGCTACACCGCGCTGGCGCACGACAAGGGCCTGGACCTGTTTGCCCGGATCGACGACGCGCTGCCGCGCTACGTGCAGGGCGATGCCCTGCGCCTGTCGCAGATCCTCTCGAACTACCTGGGCAATGCGATCAAGTTCACCGAACGGGGCCACATTGAAGTGCGCGCCCGCCTGGCCAGCCACAGCGGCGAGCGCATCCGCCTGCGGGTGGAAGTCCAGGATACCGGGATCGGGCTCACGGCCGAACAGCAGGCCAGCCTGTTCCAGCCCTTCCACCAGGCCGACACCTCCACCACGCGCAAGTTCGGCGGCACCGGGCTGGGCCTGGCCATCTGCCGGCAACTGGCCGAAATGATGGATGGCACGGTGGGCGTGGTCAGCGGCGGCGCCGGCAGTCTGTTCTGGTTCGAAGTGCGCCTGCAGCGCGCCGCAGGTCCCGATGCGGCCAGCGTGCCGTCCGCCCGCCACGAGGCGCGCAGCACCGACACCGACAGCATGCGCGCGCTGGTGGGCATGCACGTGCTGGTGGTGGAGGACAACCCCCTGAACCAGGAGCTGACCCGCTTGCTGCTCGAGCGCGCCGGCGCCGCCGCCACCGTGGTGGGTAACGGCGCCGAAGCCCTGGCCGCGCTCGATGGCGGCTGTTTCGACTGCGTGTTGATGGATGTCCACATGCCGGTGATGGACGGCTGCACGGCGGCGCGCCACATCCGCGCCGACCGCCGCCTGGACGGCCTGCCCGTCATCGCCGTGACCGCCAACGCGATGGACGCCAGCCGCGCCGCCTGCCTGGAAGCGGGCATGGATGACTTCCTCGTCAAGCCGATCGAATCGGCGGTGTTCTACGCCACCGTGGCGCGCTGGATCGGGCGCCTGAGCGCCGCCCCCGGCAGCGCCAACGCCACCGCCAACGCCAGCGCCGCCGCGCCCCTGTCCGAGAGCGCCGCCACCATCTCGCTGTCGGTGCTGGCCGCCCTGGTCGACGACGATCCCGAGACCATGGCCCACCTGCTGCGCATCGTCCTGGACAACACGGTGAGCACCATCGCCGAGATCGACGCCGCCCTGCGGCAGCAAGCCCTGGGCCAGGTGCGCGCGCTCGGCCACCGCCTGAAGTCGTCCGCCCGCGCGGTGGGGGCCGTTCCCCTGGCCGAGCTGGCATTGGCCCTCGAGCAGGCCGAGAACCTGGCCGAGGCGGGCGCCCTGTCCGCGCGCCTGCCGCTGTTGTACGAACAGGTGCGCCAGGTGCTGGCCGCCACCCATTGCCTGGACATCCAAGCGGTGCCAGCCACCCAACAATAAGACTTGGCCGACCATGAACACCACCCTCTCCCCTGCGACCCTCTCCCCTTCTCCCGGCGCCGCCTCCCTGGCCGGCATGCAGGTATTGGTCATCGATGACGATCCCTTTGTCCATGAACTGCTCGGCAGCATGCTCGCCAAGCTGGGCATCCAACGCGTCAGCCGCGCCGCCGATGGGCAGGCCGGCGTGGCCGCGCTGGCGGCCGGGCGCCAGCCCGACCTGGTCATCTGCGACTTGCACATGCCCGGCAAGGATGGTTTCCAGGTCATGGAGGACATGGCCGCGCGCGGCTACGAGGGCGCGGTGCTGCTGCTGTCCGGGATGGAGCAGCGCGTGCTCAATTCGGCCGCGCTGATGGGACGATTCCACCATCTGCACCTGCTGGGCGTGCTGCAAAAGCCGGTGTCGCGCCAAGTGCTGGGTGAGCTGTTGGGCAAGGTCCGTCTGAAAGGCACGGTATGAAGGTGCGCGTCCACCGGCGCCACCTGCCGCGCCAGGCGGCGGCCCTGCTGGCCTGCGCCAGCGCCGCCCTGCCGCTGTGCGGCCAGGCCGCCTGGCTGGCCTGGGCTGCCCCCGTCGGCGTGCTGCTGGCCTGCGCATGGCTGCTGCACGATGGCGCCGCCGATCATGGCGGCAGCGCCGCCGGGCCTCTGCCCGCAAGCGCTGCCGCACTTGAGCCGCGCGCGGACGAAGCGTGCGCGCACTTGCTCAGCGAAGTGCTGCCCGTGTGGGGCCACCACGTCGAAGCCGTGCAGGAGCAGTCCGAGCAAGCCGTGAACCAGCTGATCGGTTCCTTCTCGTCGATCCTGCATCGCTTCGACGTGGCCGGCTTCGGCCAGGGCAGCCAGGATGCCGCCGCCATCAGTCTGTTGACCCTGTGCCAGCGCGAACTCGGTCCTGTGATCGCCTGCCTGCAAAGCGTCATCGACAGCAAGGCCGGCCTCCTGACCCACGTGCGCGACCTGGCCGAATCGATCCGCGAACTGAAGGAGATGGCCGCCGAAGTGGGCCAGATCGCCGCGCAGACCAATATCCTCGCCATCAACGCGTCCATCGAAGCGGCGCGCGCCGGCCAGGCCGGGCGCGGCTTTGCCGTCATCGCCGCCGAAGTACGGCGCCTGTCGCTGGCGTCCTCGGACATCGGCAAGCGCATCACCGAACGCATGAACACCGCCTGGACCACCATGCACCACACGCTGGACGCGGCCGGGCGCGCCGACCAGGGCGACCGCGACGCCATGCACGCGTCCGGCCAGGTGATGGAAGACGTGCTGGGCCACGTGCGCGAGCTGGCTGAATCGGCCGAGGACATGAAGCGCCACGGCGCCGGCCTGCGCGCCGACGTCAGCGACCTGCTGGTGGCGATGCAGTTCCAGGACCGCATCCGCCAGATCCTCGACGTGGTGGGCGCCGACATGGACAAGCTGCGCCACGCCGTGGGCGACGCCGCCGCCCTGCCCACCGGCACCCAGTGGCTGGCCGAACTCGGGCAGCGCTACACCATGGCCGACGAACATCGTGCCCACGGCGGCGCCCCCGCCGAGGCCGCGCCCAGCGACGCCGACGAGGTGACCTTCTTCTGAGTCCCGCGCGTTCAGGCTGCCCACCCCACAACCCAACAACCCCTCAACCCAACAACAATAGAGGCCATCATGGCAAAAACTATCCTGATCGTCGACGACTCCAGCTCGGTGCGCCAGGTCATCGGCATCACCCTGCGCGGAGCAGGCTATGAAGTCATCGAAGGATGCGACGGCAAGGACGCGCTGTCCAGGCTGGACGGACGCAAGGTGCACCTGATCGTCAGCGACGTGAACATGCCGAACATGGACGGCATCACCTTCGTCAAGCACGTCAAGGCGCTGGCCGCCTACAAGTTCACGCCCATCATCATGCTGACCACCGAATCGGCCGACGAGAAAAAGCGCGAAGGCCAGGCCGCGGGAGCGCGCGCATGGGTGGTCAAGCCCTTCAAGCCCGACGTGCTGCTCAACGCCGTGCAGAAGCTGATCCTGCCGTGAACGCCAGCGCTCCCACCAGCGCGCGACAGGCCGTGCGCCTGCAGCCGGAATTGACCATCTATGCGGCGGCGGCCACGCGCGCACTGCTGCTCGACGCCATGGCGCAGGCACGCGCCGGCGGCGCTTTGCTGCTCGACCTGTCCGAGGTCTGCGAGATCGACAGCGCCGGCATGCAGTTGCTGGCGGCCGCGCGCCGCTCGGCCGAACAGGCTGGCCTGGCCTTCGCCCTGCTCGGCCACAGCGCCGCCGTCCAGGATGCGTTCGCGCTGTACGGCCTGGCCCTGGCGGGACCTGGCGCCCAGGCCACGCCAACGGGAGACGCGCCATGACCCTCGACGACGCCCTGGTCACCTTCATCGCCGAAAGCGCCGAACTGCTGGAAGACATGGAAGCCGCACTGCTGTCCATCGGACCGGACGGCCCCAGCCCCGAGGCCGTCAACGCCGTGTTCCGCGCCGCCCACACCATCAAGGGTTCGGCCGGTCTGTTCGGCATCGACCAGATGGTCGCCTTCACCCATGTGGCCGAAAGTGTGCTGGACGCCGTCCGCCAGGAACCGGCCCGGCTGGACGCCGCCCTGGTGACCCTGCTGCTTGAATGCCGCGACCACCTGGGTGCGCTCCTGGCCAGCGTGCGTACCGGCGGGGTCGCGCCCGACCCGGCGCTGGACGCCGCCGGAGCGCCCCTGGTCGCGCGCCTGCGCGCCTTCCTGGCCGGGCCGGCCGAGCCGATGCCCTCGGATCTGTGGCACATCAGCCTGCGCTTCGGGCCCACGGTGCTGCAGAACGGCATGGACCCGATGTCCTTCCTGCGCTATCTGGGCACACTGGGCAGCATCGAATCGATCGACACGCTCTTCCAGGCCGTTCCGGCCCTGGAGGGACTCGACCCCGAAGCCTGCTACCTGGGCTTCGAACTGGATCTGCGCAGCCAGGCCGGCAAGGCCGATATCGAAGCGGTGTTCGAATTCGTGCGCGACGATTGCGAGATCGCCATCACGCCGCCCTTGCACGCCGTGCGCGAATCGATCGCGCTGATCGAAAGCGGCCCGGCAACCGACGAGAAGCTGGGGGAAACCCTGCTGCGTGCCGGCAGCGTCACCCCGCATGAACTGGCCGCCGCCCTCAGCCGCCAGGCCAGCGAACGCCCCGCCGCGCCGCTCGGCCAGATCCTGATCGCACACGGGGCCGCTCCCGGCCAGGTGGTCGACGCCGCGCTGGCGCAGCAGGGCAAGGCGCGCGAGGCGCGCGCGCTCGACAACGGCAGCGTGCGGGTGGACGCCGACAAGCTCGATCATCTGATCAACCTGGTCGGTGAACTCATCATCAGCAGCGCCAGCGCCAACCTGATTGCCCGGCGCGCCAACAACAGTCAGTTCCAGGAATGCAGCGCCACCCTGTCCGCCCTGGTGGAAGAGGTGCGCAACAGCGCCCTGCAGCTGCGCATGGTGAAGATCGGCGCCACGTTCGGCCGCTTCAGCCGGGTGGTGCGCGACGTGTCGCGCGAGCTGGGCAAGGACATCGTGCTGCGCGTCAGCGGCGAGGACACGGAGCTGGACAAGACCGTGGTGGAGAAGATCGCCGATCCGCTGACCCACCTGGTGCGCAATGCCATGGACCACGGCATCGAGCCGGCCAGCGTGCGCGCCGCGCGCGGCAAGCCGCCCACCGGCACCATCGGCCTGAACGCCTGCCACGAGTCGGGCACCATCGTCATCGAAGTCGCTGACGATGGCGGCGGCTTGAACCGCGAACGCATCCT